>JAWXTP010000031.1:0-27564 GCA_044433415.1 Rikenellaceae bacterium | reverse complement strand
AACATTTTGTCACCGTCAAACATAGCCGCTTTAAGAGTTGAAGTTGCTGTTATAGTAACTGTGTCTCCCATAGTGTAAAGCTCACTAGTAACTTTAGGGTCTGTGCCATCAAGAGTGTAACGGATTGCAGGTTTTGTAATTTCAGAAGTGAACCAGAATTTAACTTCTTTGCCATTACCTACGTGGTGAACCCAAGGATTGAATACGCTTTTTGCGTGTCTTACACCTTCAAAGTCCATGATATCCATATATGATTTTAGCCTTTCAATAAAGTCATCCCAGTTTTTCATTTCATAAGGAGTCCAAGCATTTTCAGCAACAGCCATAAGACGTGGGAAAGTCATGTATTTCACTTTGCTTAAGTCAGAGTTTGTTTCTGTCCAAAGGTTAGCTTGAGTACCTAAGATGAATTTATGTTCCTCAGTAGTAAGTTCCTCAGAAGCAATTACAAAATTGTAAGCACTAGAAAGTAGAGCTTGCATATATCCTAAGTTAGGTTCAGAAAGTGCTTGACCTTGTTTAAGGTCTAGGTAGTTGTTTTTCGTAGGAGACATAATAACGTCGTGACCTAGCTGAGCAGATTTTACACCACCAGCAGTTCCTCTCCAAGACATTACTGTAGCATTAGGTGCTAAGCCACCTTCTAGAATTTCGTCCCAGCCGATAAGCTTTTTACCTTTAGAGTTTACGATTTTTTCTACTCTTTTTATGAAGTAACTTTGAAGTTCTTTATCATCCTTTAATCTGTGTTCTTCCTTGAAGTGAGTACATTGGTCGTGTCTAGCCCACTGAGCTTTATTACATTCGTCACCACCTATGTGGATGTATTCAAATGGGAATAACTCCGCAACTTCTGAGATAACAGCGTCTATAAGTTCGTAAGATGCTTCTGTACTAGGACATACTGTGTTGTTTCCCATTACTGCACCTGTAGCTACATAGAATTTTTTGTCAGGTTCACAAGATACCTCTGGATAAGCAGCGATGATAGCTTGAGAGTGACCAGGAACGTCAATTTCTGGTAAGATTTCAATATTACGAACTTTAGCATAAGCTACAAGATCTTTTATTTCCTCACGAGTGTAGTAACCACCATAGTTAGCAACTTCACCCTCTTTTTGTACAGGTCTACCCCAAACAGAGTTGTCGTTTTCGTCGTAGTTAGTGTGGTCTACTCTCCAAGAACCTACAGTGTTAAGTTTTGGGTATTTTATCATTTCAACTCTAAAACCTTGGTCGTCAGAAAGGTGTAATTGAAGACGGTTCAGTTTGATCTGAGCCATGTAATCAATCATTTCTTTAATTTGGTTAATAGAGAAGAAAGTACGTGAAACGTCTAACATGTAGCCCCTCCAACCATAACTAGGTTTGTCAGAGATTGTTAACTGAGGAATGAATACATATTGGTGAGCCCACATAGGGTTATTTTGGCGTACAAGTTGGCGTAAAGTTTGTAGAGCATATACAACACCACCGTTGTCTGAAGCTAGAATTTTTACGTTAGAGCCGTCAATAGTAAGTTTGTATTCCTCAGGACTTAAAGAAGCATCGTAGTTTACTAATATCGCTTTGTCAGTTTTTGGTGCTTTTTTAGATATCTCAAAAGTTATATCTGTAACTGCACGTAGCTCTTGTTGGAAGTATTCAGAGACAGAAGCAAACTGTTTGTCTAGATATAAAGGACTACTTTTGTCTATTGTTAAATAGCCAGACGAAATCTTTAATTCAACAGGTTTTGGAATTAGGTCAACGTTTAAAGGTGTTGTCGGCAGTTGTGCTTTAGCTGAAATAGAAACAAATAGCAAAAGGCATGTAAAAATTTTCTTCATACGATTTTTATTTTTTACTAATTTTATGTAATAGTTGTCTTTAATGTGCAAAGTTACATTTTTTTTCGTAAAAAATATTATTATTTGCTATTTTTTGTGCTTGTAATTGGTGAAATTGTTAGTTTTAAATGGTTATTGGAGAGGTAGAGGTGATAAGTGTTAGGTGATAGGACGACAAGCGAGGGAATTATTCACAAAATCTTTTATATAATCTTTCACAGAATTTTTAGTCGCTTGTCGCGACCCCTTTGACCCACCCCCTTTGACCTCTTTGACCTCTTTGACCCTCCAACAATCTTTCTAGCAGTTTTGCCACGCTTGTCGCCCCCAGTTTTGAGAAAGATAGCTATTTTAAATGGTTATAAAAACGAAAATCCACCAAAAACAATGTTGTCTTTGGTGGATTCTCTTATGAAAGGTCAAGTGTTATTCTGTGACTATTTGAATAAACGATTGTAAAGACCTTGGAATACTTGTCCGTGACGAGCTTCGTCTTTACACATTTCGTGAACTGTGTCGTGGATAGCATCTAAACCACATTCTTTAGCGCGTGTAGCGATACGTTTTTTGTCAGCACAAGCGCCACTCTCAGCATCCATACGAGCTTTAAGGTTAGTTTTTGTGTCATGAACAACTTCACCTAAAAGTTCTGCAAATTTAGAAGCGTGTTCTGCTTCTTCCCAAGCGATACGTTTGTAAGCCTCAGCAACTTCAGGATAGCCTTCACGGTCAGCTTGACGGCTCATTGCAAGATACATACCTACTTCAGTACATTCTCCCATGAAGTGAGCTTTTAATCCGTCTAAAACTTCTGCGTCAACACCTTGTGCAACACCTAAACGATGTTCGTCAGCCCAAGTTAATTCGCCTTCAGTTTCTACTAATTCTTCAAATTTCTCACGAGGCTGTTTACAAAGTGGACATGTTTCTGGAGCTTCGCTACCTGTGTGGATGTGACCACATACTGTACAAATAAATTTCTTTTCCATAGGTTTTTTGATTTTTAAGGGAATTCTAATAATTGGTTTTATAAAGTCAAATTTTAGAAATCTCTTATAGGTTAAATAAATTCTTTAAGTAGGGTAAAATAATTATTGGTGTATTTTTAAGAGTACTATTGGAGATGAGATTTTTTGCAATTGAATCGAAAATATAGTGGTTCTATATTGAGATTTAATAGTAAAAAATATCGCTTCAAGAGTGATGTTAAAATATGGCAATAATTGTTTTGCACTACTTGAGATAGGTTATAAATTAAAGCTAGTTTAGTAACTTTCCTTAAAGTTTATAATGCAAAGTAACGGCTTTTTTTGCGTAAATTCAAGAAAAATCCATTGCTTTTTTTTATTGCAGCATTAAATAAAACTATACTATGAATTGAAAGTATTTCAGTTATTTAGAAATTTCTTTAAATGTTTCCATTCCTATGAAAGGAATAAATGAAAACTTGAATTTCTTAGGTTCTATTTTTATTAAATTACCTCCGTTATTATCGTTAGGTTTTCCTATGCCTTGAATCTCATAATCTATGTGTAAAGTGTTTGTTTTGGTGTCGTGAAGCTCGTTTATATGAGTAGCCTTGTCAATGATATTATCATCGTAAGGCACATAAGAAAAACTAAACGGTTGCTCTGCCTTTATTAATAATCCTGCATTGTCATAAGCGTTAGATATCGCAACATAACGAGTGTCAGCTCTATCTCCCGATGTTTGAGGTATTATATAATTGTAAAACATATTATTTATATTCGTTCTTACATTAGTAATATAGCCTGCTCGTTTTCTATCTGGGTAGCTTTCCTCTGACCTGCCTAGGTATCTAACATTCTCAAAAGATTTACTCATTTCTAAAGTCCACCCTATGCGTGCTACAGTTTTTATTTTGTCATTTATAGGTGTAAGCTCAACTTCAACATCAAAACAGCCGTTGTAAGTGAAAACGTATTGCATATTTGCGTTGAACAAACCTTCACCTGTGCGACTGTAAATAGTAACTTCTGTATTTAGTGTAGTAATTTTTTTGTCGTAACTCACAGTAATGTTGTTTAACTTCTGGTAGGTAGAGTCAAGACCTATTTCTTTCCATAAACTTAAATTATTATTTAAGAAGTCATTACTTGTAGCAGGTCTATAAAAACTCAAGGTCAAAGGTGCCTGTAAGAATTCATTGCGCTCACGTCTTAAAGATGTAATTGCTCCTGTTTTCTTAGAGATAGTAATATCTGTTAACTTATTAGATAGAACACCTGTTTCAGGATCATATTCAAGTTTCTTTTCAGATGTTTTTATAGGTTCTTGTATGCTTGTTTTCTCTACATAATGTATGTATTGATCTACAGCAACAAGGTGACTTTTGTTGATTAATTCTTTGTTTTCTTTAGGATACCACTTGAAGTTTAAGAAAATCTCTCCTTCTGTACCGTTTGCTTGTAATCCTTCTAGGTTTATGGTTTTAGATGAATTAGGTGCAAGGTCTACAGTAGTCTCACCACTTTGTAGTACGTCGCCAACATTAGAAACATATTCCCACTTTAAAGTATATTCATTAGTAGAGGTGAAATAAAATCTATTGTTAATATCTATAGCAACATAGTCACCAGTTACCTCTTTTACTGTTGTTTTGATGTTTTGATATATGGCTTTTACTTCTGCAAGTAGGGGAGTTTCTAAACGGTCTGCATTGATAAGTCCATGAGCGCAGGTGTTATTTAAAGCAGATGATTTGCTAGCTTCAAAATTGTTAGCACTATAGTTCCATAATTCCTTACCTCCCTTGTCTTTAGCTTTAAAAGACTGGCTAATCCAGTTTGAGATAAATCCACCTTGAGCATTGTCGTGAGTACAGGATATATCCCAATAATCTTTCACTTCAAATTCAGAACAGTAAGCGCTTAGGTTGCTGTTTGCTGAATATTGTATGATACGGCTGTTTTCACGCTCTTTTAACCACTCGTATACTTTGTCAAGATTAACTCCCGATTTGGTGCTGCTTCCTAGCGACCATGCTATAATTGAAGGGTGGTTTTTTGAACGCTCATACATGGTTTTTGTTTTGTGGGTGTGAGCATCTAGCCATGCTGGGTCGTTAGCAAAGGTCTCGTTACTATGTTCTATATTTACCTCGTCAAGGACGTATAAACCATATTTATCACATAGCTCATACCACTCTTTAGAGTTAGGATAGTTGGCGTTTTTAACAGCATTTATGTTGTTTCGTTTCATTAAACGTATCTCGTTTAACATCAGTTTTTCACTAACATAAGAGCCTAGGGATGAATGCTCAATACGGCTTACACCTTTGATTTTTATAGGTTGACCATTCACAAGTAGCTTTCCGTCAATGTGTTCTATGGTTCTGAAACCTACGTTGCTAATTATTGTTTGTTCGTTGTCGCCAAGGTCGATTTTAAGTGAGTAAAGGTATGGTTGTTCAGCACTCCAAAGGTTTACATTGTTGATTTTTTCATTAGAGAACTTTATAATGCCGTTATTATCAGTTTGTTTTGTGTCTTTTAATACGATAGTGCCACTAGTGTCTGAAAGTTCGTAATTGACGTTTTTTAGGGCGCTGTTCGCTCCTTTAAGTTCAACGCTTAGACTAAAGTTTCCTATAGAATAAGACTCTTTGTCTACAGAGCTTTCTGTTGTGTAGTCAGCAATAAATGTTTTCGGTGTTGCATACAGATACACATCGCGTTCTATACCTGAAAGACTCCAATAACTTTGATATTCTAGGTGAGAAAGGCTGCTCCAACTGTACGCCTCTACAGCTACAGTGTTTGTTTGTCCTTTTTTGATTTTATCTGTAACGTCCCATTCTGCTTCTGTTTTAGAGCCCTGATTATAGCCTAAAAATTCTCCATTTAGCCATACGTAGAAAAAGGAGCTTACTCCGTCAAAGGCTAAGACTATACGTTTTGTATCGTCCCAATTTTCTGGAATAGTGAAGTCACGTCTGTAAGAACCTACCTCGTTTTTTTCGTTAGAGACATAAGGAGGTGTTGTATTTTCTGTGTTGAATTGATTGTTTATATTAGTTGAATTTCCATATCCTTGAATTTCCCAGTTTCCAGGCACTTTTATATTATCCCATGTAGAAAGGTCTACATGAGGGTCATAAAATTCTCTAGGGCGGTAAGTAGGGTTTTGCATCCAGCTAAATTTCCAATTTCCATTAAGGGATAGATAGAAAGGAGATGATTTTATGTTTGTTATTTGTTCGTTATTTGCAGTAGGTATTATTTGTGAATGTGGCTCTATTGTTCCTTCGCTAATGGCATGAGGATTTTGCCATAAAGGAAGTGTGTTTTGTGCATATAATGTTGTTGTATATGATAAAAAGCATATAGTAAATAGAATTAAGTTTCGCATAAAAATAATTGAAATTTATAATTATTAGTTTCTTCAAAAAAATAACGTATAAAATAAAAAAAACTTTAATTGGAAAATATTATCGTTTTTTATATTTAACGTTTATATTGTTATTTAATTATAAGAATTATGTAAAAATTCCTAGAATCAATAACTTGGCACAAATATACGATTTTTTTTTATAATTAAAATTTCTTAACTTGCGGGAGTTATTTGAATGATATAAAATAATTAAATATATAAATATGAAGAAAACTGTTTTAGTAACTGGTGGTGCAGGATATATTGGTTCTCACACTTCAGTTGAGCTTCTTGAAGCTGGGTATAATGTTGTTATTGTTGACAACTTTTCAAATTCTGATTCTTCTTCTTTAGAAGGTATCAAAAAAATTACAGGTAAAGAATTTACTTTCGAAGAAATAGATTGTAATGATGCTGTTGCTATAGACAAGCTATTTACAACTTATTCTATAGATGCTATTATTCATTTTGCTGCGTTTAAAGCAGTAGGTGAGAGTGTTAGTGAGCCTTTGAAATATTATAACAACAATATAGGTTCGTTAATCACTATCCTAGAAGCTATGAAAAAGCATTCTGTTTCTAATATTGTGTTCTCGTCGTCTGCTACAGTATATGGTCAACCAGAAGTGTTACCAGCTACAGAGTCTACACCTCGTATGAGAGCTAACTCTCCTTATGGAATGACAAAACAAATTGCAGAAGACATCCTAGAAGACTGTGCAAGAGCTTACAACGGAGCGGTAAATGTTATAGCTCTTAGATATTTCAATCCTATAGGTGCACACAGCACAGCTTTAATAGGTGAATTGCCTAAAGGAGTTCCAAACAACCTTGTTCCTTTTATTACTCAAACAGCAGCAGGTGTACGTGAGATGTTAAGTATTTTCGGTAGTGACTATAACACTCCTGATGGTACAGCTTTACGTGACTACATTGATGTTGTAGACCTTGCTAAAGCTCACGTTGTTGCTATTGATAGAATGGTTAACGGTAAATCTAAAGATGTGTATGAGTTCTTTAACATAGGTACAGGTGTTCCTTTGTCAGTAAAAGAATTAGTAGATATCTTCGAAGAGGTTAATGGTGTTAAGGTAAATCAAAAATTAGTAGCTCGTCGTGAAGGCGATGTTGAAAAAGTATGGGCTGATACAACACTTGCTAATACTGAGCTAGGTTGGAAAGCAGAGAAAACAACTCAAGAAACTTTGAAATCTGCTTGGGCTTGGGAAAAGCATATAAGAGGAATCTAGAAACTGGATTTTAACGCTTTCGGATTTTAAAGCTTCATCTTTGAACTTTTACAAATACGCCGTGGGAACCACCACGCCTGTATTTATAAAACTACAAATCTAAACCTTTAAAATCCAAAATCGAATAAAACCAGTTTCTAGAGTTCCTCTTAAGAGGAATCTAGAAATTAATTTCTAACAATATATAAAAATTTAATGTTAATAAACCCTTATTACAACGACAAAATCGAATGTGGTTGCGATGAAGCAGGAAGAGGACCTATTGCAGGTTCTCTTTTTGCGTCTAGTGTGATACTGCCTAAAGATTTTGCAAATGAGATTCTTAATGACTCTAAAAAATTAACAGCTAAAAAGCGTGATATGTTACGTCCACTGATAATGCAGGAAGCATTGGCTTGGGCAGTAAGCGAGGTTACACATACGGAAATAGATCAGATTAATATTCTGAACTCTGCATTTTTAGGAATGAGTCGTGCTGTAGAACAGTTAAGTTTAAAGCCTGAAATAATGTTGATAGATGGCAATAGATTTAAGACTCAGCTAGACATCCCTTACGAATGTATAGTCAAAGGAGATGGCAAGGTTATGTGTATAGCCGCAGCATCAATCTTAGCTAAATGTGCACGCGATGAGCAGATGATAAAACTTGCTGAGGAATATCCTGAATATGGCTGGGAACGCAATATGGGTTATCCTACTAAGGAACATCTTGCAGCCATAGAAAAATATGGGTTGACTCCCTATCATAGGTTGACTTTTGGTCCTTGTCGCGCTATCTTAGAGCCAACATTGTTTTAGGAGAAGTTTCTTTTAATATTCAAATATGTCCTAATAAGGCAATTTCCTCCATTTTGGTTTGAGAATACTAAAATGGAGGTGATTGTAAAGTTTTAAAGTCTATAAGTGATTGTAAATAAGTATATTTGTGTTTAAGATGTTAGTCTATTTACAGTAACCTAACAGTCACTATGAAATGCGTTAAAGAACTCTCTTTAATTCTTCAATATCAGGAAGAGCTTTTCTGAGTTTTTCAGGTAGATCTGTGGCAGTTTTATAAGTTGCTACACCCATTGGTTTTTCGTAATCACGCACTGCATACTCAGCATATGCCTTATCTACGCTTTTGCATAGCACAATGCCAATTGAGGGGTTTTCATTAGGTTTGCGCACAAAATCATCTAACACTTTTAGATAAATATTGAGTTGTCCTAAATACGCTGGCTTGAATGCATTGTTTTTAAGTTCAATAGCTACCAGTGAGGATAGTTCTCTATTGAAAAATAGTAAATCAATAATGTGCGTATGCCCCATAGCATCTATACGATATTGATTACCGATAAAGGTGAAATCATTGCCAAAAGTCATAATAAAATGTTTTATGTTTTGTACGATTTCGTTTTCGATTATACTCTCATCAACATCTTCAATATCTCTTGCGCCAAGTTCTTCAACATTTATAAAATCTAGCAAATATTCGTCCTTAAAAGCTAGTATAGCTCTTTTTGCAAAATCTGCTGATGTTAACTTATTAGCAAAATTATTAGGCAGGGACTCTCTTTTGCTATATGCGTTAGTGCTAATAACCTTTTTTAATCCATCAACTTTCAGGTGTTCATTAGCTGATAGTTGGATATAGAAATAGCGTTCTTTTAGCTCTTTGACTTTAGATAGTATAGTACAATGATGAGTGAACCCAATGGTAAAAAATGCTTCCGCAGGGAAATCTTTAAATATTGGCAATTCTAATGGAGTCATTTTGAGAAACTCATTATCAGGCATTCCTAATTCGTCAGTTGCAACTGACGAATTGCTATCTAATATTTGCCAACCTTCATAGAAAATTCTCATATACTTTAGGTTTGTAGCGGAGAATCCTCTTAAACCTGGTAGATCTTTTCTCAATCTTTCACTAATTGCTTCGATAGCACCTTTCCCCCAAAAATTATTTCGAGAGTTTTGTGATATATAACGACCCACTCCATAGTAGAGAGCTAATTGCTCTCTATTAACCAACTTTATAGCTTAATATTGACTCTGTAGAATTGTAGTTTTGATAACTTCCGCAGCCTCATTGTATCTTATAGATAGTTTATTTTTACTCATAATTATAAAAAGTATAACCTAATTCGCAAGTCATAAGACAAGGAGTGAGGTGAGTTCTGTTAATGCAAAAATAAATAATATTCTTTCCAAAACAAAACGTTTGTAGAAATAATTAAGAAATTATTTGAACTTTTTTCAGGTAGCTTGAAATGTTACAAATTGGTGTTAATCTGAGCTTGTTGATGCTATAACTTGAATTTCACACCTACTAGTATAGGATTCTCAGCATCGTTTAAAACGATATCTTTGTCATTCTTAAGGTGCTTAACTAAAGGATTTGAATTTGATGTATCATCTGGAAGAGATTGAACCATGCAATAAACAAAGTCTTCGTCTGCTGCTAAGAATTGAGGCATATCTCTATCTATCCCAGGAGCATAAAATTGTATACCTTTGTTATCATCCTTAGAATAAACAAAATTATGAGAACTTGCCTGTGGAGCTGATGCGATAAATGTTAAATAATCGTCAGTTTCAAATAAGTTCATAGGTAGCTTATAGAAATTCGAGCCCATGTATTTACCAAAGTCAACATTTCCTTTATCGTCAAATATGTAACGCTCAGGAACGGCTTTATCGCCAAAGTCAATTTTGTATTTTGCAATTAGTTGGTCTTTAGAATCTATCTCATAACATACGTTATCTCCTTCTTGTGGTCTTACAAGGTATTTGTTATCAGGGTTTTGAGTTACTAAAGCCATGGTAAATACAAAATCTTTTCTAGGGAGCGTCTGCTCAGTTAATTTACCTTCTTTGTCAAACTTGTTTAAGTTGTAAAATGGAGTGTCAAAATTAGCTACCTCACCAGGATTAGAAGTAACTAAATAAAATCCACCATCAGAACAAGGGATTATAGCATCTGCTGATTCTCTATTAGCTGTCCATGTAGGTTCTACGCTTTTAATGAATTTACCAGTTTCCCCATCATAAAATATCACTTTATTCATTCCGTCTAGTATTGTGATATCTCCATTTTGTGCAATACAGATGTCTCTAAGTGATTGGTATTCACTGTTTGCACGTCCTCTAGCACCTATAGTGTGTAAGAATTTGCCATTATTGTCAAAACATAATACAGACTTCATGTCTTGAATAATAATGTTTCCATTATCATGTAGTAAAACTTTTACTGCGTTGGTGATTAATGATTCAGAAGTTGTTTCTAGTTTGATTACTTTTGTTTTTTCTATACATTTGCTTAAGTCATTTTCGACTTGCCATTCTAGTGGGTGTAAAGTGTACTTAGCATCGGAGTTAGATGTTTCTGTTGATGTGCATCCTGCTAGAATGAATGCAGCGAGCATAAAAATAATACTTTTTTTCATTTGTTTATGTTTAAAGGTTTGTAATTTGGAAGGTTTTATTCCCTAAGTTGTTGGAATGTACTTGGGTACAAATGTAAGTATTAAAAGTGTAAATTCAAAACAAAAACAGATATTTTTAAAGATAGTTGATGAGGGAAAGTTAAGTTCTTAAAAAAAACTTCTAATAATTGAGTGTGTTGGTTTCAATTATTAGAAGTTTTTTAAGATATATAGGTGGTTTTTATTTAATTATTTTTCCTGAATTCAACATCATCAACACTCATGCGTGATCCCCCTTCACGAACTGCGCGTTCTTCGTTTATCATTAATGGACGAGTTGTTGTCCACCAATTTTCATAGAACTCTCTCATTTCAGCAACTAATTCAGGGTAATCCTCAATTATGTTAGTTGTTTCACTAGGGTCGTTTTCTATATCGAAAAGGTAGGTGTTGTCAACTAGACGGAATCTTTTGTTTTGTACAGAACACATGTGGTACTTGTTGCTGTCTGCTTCACCATCTTTCCATCTGCCTGAGTGGCTAACTATAAAACGATCTGAATGTTTGAATTTTTTACCCTTTAATAGAGGAACAAGACTTATACCCTCAATTTCTTTGTCGAGTTTTAATTTGCATAAGTCAAGAATAGTTGGTAGAAAATCTCTAGCGCTGCCAAGTTCATTTACAACTTTACCACCTTTGAACATGTCAGGACAGTGGAAGAAACAAGGTACCCTGCTGCCACCACGATATTGAGAATTTTTGTTACCACGCATGTCAGTCAGCATTGTATTCATTAACGACATGACCGTTGTCTGTCATATATACTAAAATAGTATTTTCATATATACCAAGTTCTTTCATGTGTTCGATAAGTTCACCAATATTGTCGTCAATATTAGTAATCATGCCGTAATAAGTTTCAGCATTTTCGCTTTTAAGTTTACCTTTGTACATATCCTTATATTTCTGAGGACAGTCGAAAGGGCCATGTGCAGAGTTTAGGGCTATGTAACAGAAGAAGTTATTGTCGGATTCCACTTGTTGGTCTATCCAATTTTGAGCCTCATCAAATAGTATGTCTGTTCTGTAACCTTTGTACTGTTTTCTCTCTCCGTCAAGCATAAGTTCAGGGTCGAAGTGAACAACATTACTACTTACAAGTGATGTTTGAAACCCACGAGCTCTAGCGCTATATTCATCGTCAAATGTGTCATTGCCTAAGTGCCACTTGCCAAAATGAGCAGTAGAGTAGTTTGCCTCAGTGAAATATTCAGGAAGAAGTTTTTCTTCAAGATTAAGGTAAGCCCTAGGGTACATAGTGTGAGTTACACCAACCGCAAATTCATGTTTGCCTGTCATTAATTGAGCTCGTGTAGGTGAACTAGTAGGACCTACATAAAAGTTGTCAAAACGGACAGATTGATTTGCTAAATCATCAAGAACAGGGGTTTTGATTATGGTATTTCCATAAATGCCGTGTTCGCCACAGCTGTAATCGTCTGTTAGGATGAAAATTACATTGCGATCTGCTGCATGGCTATTTTTTGTAGCTAGTAAAGATAACAGAACTAGGGGTAGTTTGTATTTTGTGTTCATTTTTTTAGTTTTATTAGTTTATCCTGCAATTTATTAAAAGTATTTACAAATTGCAAAATAACGCATGTGATATTAGGCTTTTTTTCACAAATTAACAGATTTGAGAAGAGATAATGGGGGATATTGGGACTGTGAGCGACAATCTTTCCAGCAATCTTTCCACGCTTGTCGCCCTAACACCTAACACCTAACACCTAACACCTTTTACTCATCATCATCATCATCATCAGTGATAATCTTGAAGATATGAGTATTTTGAAGAACTAAAGGTTTATTATGAGTGAAGAATACTATCCCATCAGAAGGTGACTCTATTTTAGCAAGTACAGTTCCTTCGTAAGGATCTATTATATCAGCTAATACGTCCCCAGCTAGTACTTCAGCTCCTGCGCTCTTGTGCTTAACAAAGATGCCTGCTGTAGGTGCTTTGATAAACGATATCTCATTGTCTTTAACAATCATAGAATTGTAGTCAGGCTGTTTAGTATGCTGAGATTGTTTGATGGTGTGAGTACGTTGCATAAACCTAAGTATGGCTTCCACCATTTGAACACTAGCTTCATCTGCTACACTGTTATTCTGACCAGCGTAAAGAGAAAATGCTTTGGTTTCCCATATCTGCCAGTTGTAATTTAATACAGCTGTGTCAAAGGGTAGGGGAGTTTTAAGGCATATATAAGGTAGACCGAATAGTCCAGCAACTTCCAGGTCTTCGTAACCCGTTTCTAGAAGTCTTACATGAGGTATGAAATCCCCAGGTTTGTAGAAGCTAGCTAGTTGAATCCCATATTTGTAACCCTTAATAGCTTCAAATAATCCTGCTGCTATACGTTGAGTAGTTTCACCTTGGTCATAGCCAGGGAACATTCTGTTTATATCAGTATTATCCATACCCCAGAAACGTTTCTCTAAATTCATAGAGAAAGGGTTTACCGATGGAATTACTAGTATTTGATGACCTTTTATAAGTTTGCCCTTTGCTTCAAGTTTTGTAAGTTGTTTTACTAACTGAGAACAGATGTATTGTTGTTGTATCTCGTCACCACGCATAGAACCTACTATAGCAATGGTTTTTTCGCCTTCACCAAAGTAATATCCATGCACTCTAAAGGTGTCACGGAAGGGTGATTCTAGGCTTAGTATTATTTCTTTTCTCATAAAGTTTGCTGTTAAAATTTATGTATACGAGCTAGTAAAGAACCTTGGTATACTACAGGATATGCGCGTATCGTAAATAGAAGTCCATCTATTGGTGAATGTACAGTTTGAAGAATGTCACCAGTTAGTGTATTGACGATAATTCCTAATTCCTGACCAGCTTTTACAAGTGTGTTGTTATGAGCTTCTGTAAGGAAAATACCAGAGGCATCAGCATTTATAAATTCTACTGCATCACCTACAGAAACTAAAGGAGTGGAAATTTTTGAACTATCTTGAGCTTCTTTCCATAGTCCCATATTGTTCATAAGGTTTAATATCCCAATAACTAGATTTTTGCAATAACCATGATTAATTCTCATGCCAACACCCATCTCTACAACTAAAGTAGGAGTGTTAAGGGAGTTAAGTGAGTGAGCAAGAGTAGCTTCAAGTACTGTAGCTGCTTCGTGAACCCATATAAAATCTATGTTTAGAAGTTTCGCATAAGGAACTAGACTATCAGCAGTCTCAACATTTATACGAACTTGAGGAATTTCTCTTAAAAAGATGTTGCTAGAGTGTATGTCTATTACCATATCTGCTCCAGCTAAGTCATGTAGTATGGTGTGGGCTGCATGCTCTACCATAGAACCATCTTCACTACCTGGGAAAATACGGTTCATATCTATATCAAAATTTGGTACACCTCTAGTGATAGAGTCTATACCAAGAGGGTTAAGTGCAGGGTATATTTCTATCGTACCATCAAGTTTTTCTATGTTTTCTTGTACTAACTTTGCTAACATAAAACATACGTACTGTCCTTCTAGCTCATCGCCATGAGTTCCTGTTACAATACATATTCTTTTTTTTCCAGTGCCGTTAGAAATAACGTTTTTCTTTATAAGTAACCGTTCATCTATAGGGAGAGCGGTAGATACTATTGTTTTTATCATAAGATTTCTTCTACTAATACACGGATTTCATTTGCTTGTTTTGTTTTGCCTGTAAATACCCCTCTGTTTACAGGGCAGTCTGCTGCATCTCTACCGTGTGCTATTTTTATATATCCGTATTCTATTAGTTGATTGTTTGTAGGGTCTATAGCTCTCCACTCCTTCCCATCATATACTTCGACCCATGCGTGGGTTTCGCCCGTTCCTTGCATTAATCCATTGACGTAACGTGCAGGTATACCTATATTACGGCAAAGAGATATAAGGATGTGAGAGTAGTCTTGGCATACTCCTTTTCTACTTAAAAACGACTGCATAGCAGTAGTGTTAGTATTTGTAGTACCAGGGGTGTAGAACATATAATCGTGTATTTTGTTGGATAAAAATAGAGCTAATTCCAGCTTAGGGAGCTCCTGAGGAATATTCCAACAAAATTTTAGCATCTCAGGTGACATAACAGTCAAAGCCGAGGGTATGCTAAAAATATCCTCGGCTTCATTAGCTGGTAATGCATAAGGTGTTATTTCTACAATGCCACTACTTGCAAACATAAAAGAATCATGTGTGTCTAAGATGCTTCCATACTGAATGGGGTTACCCCATATATCGGTGTCACACTTAAGTTTGTCTACAGGGGTAACCTGTAGTTGCTGTGACGTGATATTTTGACACACGTTTAGACAGGGTACGCATCTTAATTTGAAAAAATGAAGAGATACCGCTGTCTCAAATCGCATAATTGTCTGATAACTATATAGATACTTTTTCATAGTTTGTAATTGCTTAAACAAGCACCAAACTGTTCATGTACTTTATTAACTTTTGTTTATATTCGATATTGCTAAGGTCGAAGGCTTCTTCTGTAAGAAGTTGATTTAGTTGAGCTAATACGATATGGTCGAAAATAGCACCATTCTTTTCAACACGTAATAATAAACTATCAAAAGCCTCTCTAACGCGATAGAAAGCATACTCAAAACGAATGTGCATATCTATGTTCTCGATAAGTCTACCTATTCTTAGGAAGTTACGTATGTTTTCATCAAATACTCTTTCGTCAATAGAACCCCAGAATGCTAGTAGGTAGTCTGTGATTAATTGAAGTTGAGTAATGTTAGTTTCTTGGTTTTGCTCAGCAGCTTTAATATGAGCAAGAGATAACTGTACATACGATAAAGTCTCTGTACTAATTTCTTTTCTAACTAAAATACCATTGTCATTAGCTTGTAGTAGAGCTGTGATTATAGAACAAGGGTTGTTACGGTCGTATAAACAGCCTATACGGAAACTTTGTGCATCTGTATAAGGGTTGTAACCATCTAGCTTTTTATAATATTCTTCATAAGCATCTGTATGGTCGTCTATCATGTTATCATAATAGCGACGTAATAAGTGAAGGCTAATATATCCTCTTTCTACGTATCTTCCTAACCAAAATAAACTGTTGGCCTCAGAAGCTGAAACTATGTTGCATTTCTTCATCGCGTTATGTGTTTTTGTATTTGTTATAGGTGTTCTACGAGTATAATAGAACACCATTTTTAATAATGTTGTAAGTTTTATATGTGTTATAAATGTTATAAGTGCCCAAATATGCCTATTTGTTCATTACCCAAGTATCCTTGAAACCACCACCTTGCGATGAGTTCACAACGAAAGAATTAGGGTCACGAGAGAAACGAGTTAAGCCGCTTTTCCAAACTTTAACTTCTTCTCCTGCAACAACAAATACACGAAGGTCGGCTTTACGCTCTACACGGTCATCGCCTTCTAATATTTCTAGGTCTTTAAAGTCAATTACCTCTTGTGCAATCCAACGACGAGGTTCTTTAATGATAAGTTGTTTTAATTCTTCAAGTTTTTCAGGTGTTAAGTCACGTCCAAATACTACACCGTATCCACCAGCTTCACTAACGTCTTTGATTACTAGCTTGCCTATATTTTCTAGGATGTATTTGTAATCTTCTTCATAGTAAGGAAGATAAGTTGGAGCATTGTGAAGAATAGGTTTCTCGTTAAGGTAGTATTCTACCATTTTAGGAACGAAATAATATATACCTTTATCGTCAGCAACACCATTACCAAGACCATTAATAAGAGCTACATTGCCTTTTTTGTAAGCCTGCATTAGATTAGGAACACCCAATAAAGATTCAGGTTCAAAAGCCAAAGGGTCAAGATATTCATCGCTAACACGACGGTAAATAGCACCTACACGTTGTTTGATACCGTGTAAACCGTTGAAATACACCTTGTCGTCTTCTACAATAAGGTTACCAGGGAATGCTAGTGTAGCACCACTTTTTTCAGCTAGGTAAGAATGTTCGAAGAATGCAGAGTTGTATCTACCAGGCGTAAGGATAACGCATAGTCCGTTGTCAACATTAACATACTTCATCATGTCAGCTAATAGAGTACTGTAGTTACGATTGTCAGCAACATCGTTATTCTTAAAAGTTTCAGGCGATACTTTACGAGTGATAGTACGAGCTATCATAGGGTATGAAGCACCCGAAGGAATACGTAGGTTGTCTTCTAGGATTAACCATCTGCCATCTTTTGCTTGAACTAAGTCTATGCCTGAGATGTGAGAATAGATTTGTTTTGAAGGTGTTATACCTTCGCATTCAGGCATATATCCTTTTGAAGAGTATATAAATTCAGCAGGTATAATGCCATCTTTAACAATGTTTTTTTCATGGTAGATGTCGTATAGAAACATGTTTAATGCTTTTACACGCTGTATAAGGCCTACTTCCATTTCGCACCAATCGCTATGACTAATTACTCTTGGAATTGAATCAAAAGGGAATATTTGTTCGTTAAATACTCCATTTTTGTACACTCCGAAGCGAACACCGAAGCGTTCCATCCATTCATTTACTTTGTTTCTACTTTCAATTAAAACGTCCATACTTATTCGTTTTTGTGTTTATTTCAAAATTCTTTCATTTGTTAGGTATTGCTCTTCATTTATGAATTGCATGTATCTTAATTTAAGATATAAGATACTTTGTGGGAATAAATGCAATTCGTAAATTTTACTAGTTGGCAATATCGTTATAATTTTGGTTAAATGCAAATATTTTGCTATTTTTTTACATTAAAAATAATTTTTTATTGATTTTATAGGCATTTGTCTATGGTAAAAGTGGGAGTTTTTATTCGTACCCCCTGTAAAAAGTGGTGTACGGGAAATAAATTGTGTTTGTTCGGAGGATTGCTGGAGGAACATCGGGACATCGGGACATTGGGACGGCGAGCGACAAGCGACTAAAGATTCTGAGAAGATTTTGTGAAAATTTTTGTGAAAGATTTCCACGCTTGTCGCCTAATTTATCATTCATTGAAAGTTTCTATTGTACTCTAAATTTTTGTTTTTTTTGGCAAAAGTTTTGGTTGTACTCTAAACTTTTGTTATATTTGTGAAAAGTTTAGAATACAATGGAAAGATTTGATATACTAAAGAAGTACAACTTCTGGGGAGGTGCTATGCCTCATTTAGGATATATCCGCACTGAATATACGGATAAAATCTACTCTTATGCCAAAAGCAATCGCCTAATAAAGGTGCTTGTGGGGCAACGACGAGTGGGTAAGAGCTATATTTTGCGACAACTTGCCGCTAAGTTAATCGATGATGGAGTGCCAAACGAGAATATAGTATTTATAAATTGTGAGCTTGCTGAGTTCCGTTTTTTGAGAGGTTACCAAGATCTTAGCGACCTTATAACGCTATATCGTAGAGAGATTCAGCCACAAGGAAGAGTATATTTATTTCTTGATGAGGTGCAAAATATAGACCAGTGGGAGCTTATTGTCAACTCTTATTCGCAGGATTACGTCGATGAATATGAATTATTTATCAGCGGTTCTAACTCTAAGATGCTTGCAAGTGAGTTGGCTACATTGTTATCAGGCAGATATATAAGTTTCGAGATTTACCCATTCTCGTTTGAAGAGTGGGCGGGAGTTGTGCACTGTGAACTTTCAAGGGGCAACTACGAGCAGTATATGTTTAGTGGTGGATTGCCTGAGTTGTTTGCTTTACCTAACGAGGAGACCAAGCGAAACTACATATCTTCGATTAAAGACACCGTGCTTTTACGTGATATAATTCAGCGTTACAATATTAAGAATGCTAAATTGTTAGAGGATATTTTTGTTTATATCATTAATAATGCATCGAATTTATTATCTGTGAGAAATGTAGCGAATTATTTCAATAGTAGCGGACGCAAAAGTAGCTATGAGACCGTATCAGCGTACCTTGGTTATATTGAAGATACACACCTAATTCACCGTGTTGAAAGGTATAATATACGAGGAAAGGAGACTATCTCAGGAACTTGTAAGTACTATGCTAATGACCTTTCATTTAATAATTACCTTTATCAAGGTTTTGGTTATGGAGCTGGTTATCTTCTTGAGAATTTGATCTATCTTGACCTTGCACGCAAGGGGTACGCCATCTATGTTGGTACGATACGCAACAAAGAGGTTGATTTTGTGGCGATAAAAGGAGATAGAAAAATTTATATTCAAGTGGCATATCAACTCACCGAAAGGGCAACCATAGATAGAGAATATTCAGCCCTTGAGGGTATAGATGATAATTATGAAAAAATCGTTGTCTCAGCTGACAGCATACAACTACCACTCAAAGATGGCATACGTCATGTTAGGGCTTGGGAGTTTTTTGCGGTGTTGTAATCTAGAGCCACAAAAAAATCTCTTTATAGTAAGTAATTTTACTATAAAGAGATTTTTTGTATTTTAGAAGTTTCTTAAAACTTGTTCTAGTAACTTTGGTTGTGAACGCTTTTTACAGCACGACCTGATGGTTCGTTCATGTTTTGGAAAGAAGCATCCCAAGTTAAGGCTTCTGGTGTACTACAAGCTACAGAAGGAACTGAAGGAACAGTTTTTACTGCTGCTTGTGATGGGAAGTGCTCTTCAAAAATAGTACGATAGTAATATTCCTCTTTGTTTCTAGGAGGGTTGATAGGGAAACGCTCAGCAGATGTTGCCATATCTTCGTCAGAAACCATGCTAGTTGCAAGCTCACGTAAAGAGTCTATCCAGTTGTAACCAACGCCGTCAGAGAATTGTTCTTTTTGTCTCCAAGCAACGCTTTCAGGAAGTAAATCTTCAAATGCTTTACGGATAACCCATTTTTCCATTTTACCATCCTTAGCCATTTTAGCTTCTGGGTTTAGGCGCATAGCCACATCCATAAATTCTTTATCTAGGAAAGGAACACGACCTTCAACACCCCAAGCAGAAAGAGACTTGTTAGCACGAAGACAGTCATATAGGTATAATTTGCTAATCTTACGTATAGTTTCTTCATGGAATGCTTGAGCATTAGGAGCTTTGTGGAAGTATAAGTAACCACCAAAGATTTCGTCAGCGCCCTCACCCGATAACACCATTTTTATACCCATAGACTTAATAACACGCGATAATAAGTACATAGGAGTTGAAGCTCTTACTGTTGTAACGTCGTAAGTTTCAATGAAATAGATAACGTCACGGATAGCATCTAAACCTTCTTGAACAGTGTAGTGAATTTCGTGGTGTACAGTACCTATGTGATCAGCAACTTTTTGTGCAGCAGCTAAGTCAGGAGCTCCCTTAAGACCTACAGCAAAAGAGTGTAGTTGAGGCCACCAAGCTGAACTTTCGTTGTTAGATTCTATACGTTTTTCTGCAAATTTCTTAGCAACAGCAGAGATTACAGAAGAGTCAAGACCACCAGAAAGTAAAACACCGTAAGGAACGTCTGACATCAATTGACGTTGAACAGCATCTTCTAATGCTTTACGAAGTTCTGCTATATCACAACCGTTGTCTTTTACGTTGTCAAATTCTGTCCATTCACGTTTGTACCATTGTTTCATTTCGCCTTCTTTGCTATAGAAGTAGTGACCTGGAAGGAATTGTTCAATTTCTTCACAAATACCCTCTAAGGCTTTAAGTTCAGAAGCAATGTAACGTAAGCCGTCAGCATCTTTACCTATGTATAAAGGAATGACACCTATAGGGTCACGAGCTATTAAGTATTCCTCGCGTTCTTCATCATAAAGAGCAAAAGCAAAGATACCATTTAAATCATCAAGGAAGTTGATACCTTTTTCTTTGTAAAGAGCTAATATAACTTCACAGTCAGAACCTGTTTGGTACTCATAAATATCAGCTGTACGTTTACGTATTTCTCTATGGTTATAAATCTCACCATTAACAGCTAAGATGTGTTTTCCATCTTTGCTGATTAGAGGTTGACCACCCGATTTAGGGTCTACGATAGATAAACGCTCGTGAGCAAGGATAACACTGTTACCACAATAAATTCCAGACCAATCTGGACCACGGTGACGTATTTTTTTTGCCATTTTAAGAGCGTGCTCTCTTAGTTGACTAGATTCTATTTTTAAATCAAATATTCCGACTATTCCACACATAATAATTTTGTTTTGTAAATTTTATATCCGCAAATTCTAAATTTTATATCCTGCAAATATATGTATTAATTTGAGAATATGTAATTTTTTAATGTAAAAAATATGTTAAAATTCTGTTTAATTTTTCATTTTGTTATAAAAAGTGGCTATTTTGATAGCTAAACCACCCTTTTTTTGATACAGATGTTAAATTTTAATTTTCTTTATCTTCAACAAGGTCTCTAATTACTACAGAAGCACAAGTACAGCCAAAAACAGCAGGAATATAGGAAATTGTACCTACATTGCTTTTTTTGTTTTGTTCGTTACACAGTATCATAGAGCCTTCAATAGGGGGTTCTGCTGAAAATACAGCCTTAAATCCTTTTCTTATACCTATCTTGTGTAATCTCTTACGTAACATGTGCGCTAGAGGACAATGATGAGTTTTAGATATGTCTTTAACCTCTACAAGTGTAGGATCTAGTTTGGAACCAGCACCTTGTGAACTTACTAGAGGGATTTTCTTGTCTAAAGCAGCCTTGATAAGTTCTATCTTAGGTGTTAGTGTGTCGATTGCATCTACCACATAGTCAAAGACTTCTGCTTCTAAAATTTCGCTTATGCGCTCTCCTTCTATGAACTCTTTAATCTTTGTTAATTTTAACTCAGGGTTGATATCAATGAGTCTCTCACCTAGCACATCTACCTTTTCTAAGCCTACTGTAGAGTGTAAAGCTACAAGCTGACGGTTACAATTTGTTAAAGATACAACATCAGCATCAATAATTGTAATCTTACCAACTCCAGCTCTTACTATCATTTCTGCTGCATAGGCTCCAACTCCTCCAACACCAACGACTAATACATTACTATTATTTAATCTTTGTGTCCTTTCCTTTTTCAGTAAAAGCTCCGTTCTCTCGCTCCAGTTATCCATTTTTAAATACCTTTTTGTAACTTGTAAGTAATTCTTGTTTTATTAGCTCTAAACTTTCACCTTTTACCTTTGATAAGACGTTATAAACATCTGTTATATTGTGTTTTGTGTCATCTGTTTCACAAAATATGTGATTTAGAGAGGTGCTTTTAAATGCAGCTATGGTTTTTTCTGATTTAAAAGCTAAAGGTGAAAGGGATAAGTAATATCCTGCGTTTGTAAGTTGATGTGCCTCGTGGCAATTTCCTATAAAACTATGAAATATTACTTTCGAGCTTTTGTTATATGTTTTTAATATTGTATATACCTCGTTATTTGCTTTTACGCTATGAATAATGAGAGGTAATTCGTGTGTGTTTGCTATTTCTATATGAGAAATAAAAACTTGTTTTTGCAAGTCTCTTTCTTTGTCTGTTTTTGCTTTGTGAAAGTCTAAACCTACCTCGCCTATGCCAACTAAGTTAGGAGAGTTTATGTATTTATTTATCTCGGAGAGGTCGATATCATTGTTAACATCCCAAGGGTGTATACCTATAGTAAATTTACAGTCATTTTCATATACTTTATCTATTCCTAACCTATAGGATATGATAGTGAGCTCGTCGCTACATGAATGGCTATGTAGGTCTATAAATTTGTGCATAATATATTACATAATAAAATAACGTATAATAAGTAATATGGAGATTATGTATAACGTAGGGTGAATTTTATTATATTGTTTTGTAAATAGGTTTATGACCGTATATGAAACCAAACCAAAAACTATACCTTCAGCGATAGAGTAGGTCACTATCATAGTTAGTATAGTAATAAAAGAAGGGATGGTATCTGATAAGTCAGAGTAGTTTATATTTTTCACACTTGCCATCATAAATGCTCCTACAATTACAAGAGCTCCTGTTGTTGCTATGCTTGGTATTATAGTGAAAACGGGAGCTAAAAATAAAGCTAGAAGGAATAATGTAGCAGTAGAGAACGCTGTAAGACCTGAACGCCCTCCTTCGGCAATGCCCGCAGAACTTTCAACAAAGGTAGTAACTGTAGATGTTCCTAGTATGGCTCCTGCGCTAGTTCCCAGTGCATCAGACATAAGTGTTTCTTTAATGTGTGGAATGCTACCATCTTTAGCCATGATTCCAGCTTGTGAGGCTGTACCAACTATAGTTCCTATGGTGTTAAACATATCCATAAATACAAGGATGAAAGTTATTGTAAGAACATCTAAGGATAGTAAAGATGAAAAATCAAATTTAAAGAATATAGGTTCTAAAGATGCAGGTTTTGAGAAAAAAGTGAAATTCTCAGGGATTTCAGTAATACCAAACATGATAGATATAATAGTGCATATTATGATACTATAGAAAAGAGAACCGCGTATGTTTTTATATACTAAAATCGCACTTAGCAATATACCAAATGCAGCTATGGCTTTTGATAGGTCAAAAGTACTTAACGTTACAAGAGTGCCTTCATCACCTTGAATGATACCAGCATTTTTAAGACCTATAAATCCTATTAGAAAACCAATACCCACAGTTATAGCATAACGCAGTGATATAGGAATACAGTTTATTATTTTGTCACGAATATTTAATACCGTTAGTATAATAAATATGATACCTTCTATAAAAGTAATTGTTAAAGCTGTTTGCCAACTATAGCCCATATTTATGACAAGAGTATATGCAAAAAATGCATTAACCCCCATAGCAGGAGCCTGAGCAAGGGGCATCTTAGCATAAAACGCTAGTATGTAAGTCGCTACAGCAGAGGCAAGGGCTGTTGCTGTGAAAAGTGCACCTTTATCCATGCCCGTAGCCGACAATATATTAGGATTGACAGCTAAGATATATGACATTGTTAAGAAAGTCGTTAATCCTGCCATTAACTCAGTACGCACCGAGGTAGTGGAAGAGTCGTAGCCAAATAATTTTTTTAACATCGTATTTATAATTTTATTAAAAACCGTTCATCTGTATAACTACCGTAGGTATAAGCAAAATAAATCCTAGGATAATTAAAGCCATTATAAATTTCCAACACCATTTTACCCATTTGTCATAAGGAATACGGCTGACACCTAGTACGGCAATAAGTACTCCAGAGGTTGGAGTTATCATATTTGTAAATCCATCACCAAATTGGAAAGCCATTACTGTAGCTTGTTTTGAAAGTCCTATAAGTTCAGAGAATGGAGCCATAATAGGCATAGTAAGTGCTGCCTTAGCACTTCCCGATGGAATGACAATATTTATAAGAGTTTGAATCACATACATCATACCTACAGTAGCTATCTGACCTAATCCATCCATGCCTTCGGCTAAGCTGTGAAGAATAGTATCTATGATTTTACCATCTTCAAGCACAACGATAATTCCTCCTGCTAGTCCAACGATTAAAGCGGCTCCCATAATATCTTTACAGCCTTCAAGGAATAATTTTACTAGTTCATTAGCGTTTTTGCCGTTTGCTATACCTGCAACTATACCTAAAGCAAAGAATAAAGTCGCAATTTCCATGATATACCATCCATAACCCATAACGCCTATTATCAAGAAGAAGATACAGAAGAAAAGTAGGTTAAGTATGTAGAAATGTACTGTTTTGCGTAAGGCAATTATGGAAGTGATAATAAATGCAGCGCTGATGATAGGTATAAGTGGTAGATCTTCGATAGCACTATTTCCTATTTGAAGAGTGGATGTAGGGTAAATAATAGAAAATGCTATTAATGCTATGCTCAAAGCTATAAAGCTATGCCAAGCAGCTTTTGGTGTGTAGTATTTAAGTTCACTTTCGTCTCCACTGCTATGTAAGTCACGCCAGTATTGGTCTTCTTCGTAAACTATAGAGAGTGTAGGTTGTTTTTTTACTTTTGCAGCATAGCGGAGTATATAAATAAAGCCAAAAGTATTGATTATAAGCCAACATACGATTCTATATTCTATACCTGAGAAAAGAGGTATGCCTGCTAGTCCTTGTGCTATACCTATGGTGAAAGGGTTAAGTACGGCTCCTGCAAATCCTAGACCTGCTGCTACAAAGACCATACAAACACCTGTTATAGAGTCATAACCCATAGAAATAGCCATAGGTACTAACACTAAACAGAAGGCTATAGTTTCTTCACTCATACCAAAGACGGCTCCAAAGACGCTAAAAAGTAACATGATAGAGACTAGTAGGCAGTTGTCTATGCCTAGTTTTCTGAAAAATGAGTAACGTTCCATTTTTCGCGCTTTTTGAAGAAAGCTCACTGTTCCTATATCAAATGCCTTACTGTCATTAACAACCCAGAAAGCGCCACCAATTATAAGTATGAAAATTATAATATCAGCTTTATCTACAAAACCTTTATAGAAAGCTGAAAAAATTTGCCATGTTTGAGGGTTGCTTTCTGTAGGGGAGTAGGTCATTGTTTTTTCACCTAAGGAGTTTACGCCTTCTATATATTCACCACCTGGGATAAACCAAGTAAGTGCAGCGCAAAAGATTATTATATAAAAGATAAGTGCGTAAGTGTTAGGTGTTTTTAATTTAAATTTTGCCATTTAATGTAGGTAAAAGTTTTTTATTTGTTAAATTTATAATAATTTTCAAAAAGAAAGTGCAAAGATAAGGAATTTACATGATAAAACGGTGTGTGACAATGTAATTTTACTAAGATTTTTCATTAAAGTTGCATAATTAAGGATTATTTTATAATTTTGCCTATTGATATTACTTTGTAATGTATTTAAGATAAATAATGTCTTTTTGTTTTTAAAGTTAGAAGATTTCTTATGTTTCTAAATTTTAAGATGATGTGTGTTGAAGCAATAGACACAAGATATAGTATGACGATAATTTAAATAAATAATCTATGAAAACAAGCAAATTGGTTTTGTCATCTTGTTTAATGATGGCAGGAGTTAGTGTACAAGCACAGGAGAAGCCAAATGTTATCCTTATTTTATGTGATGACCTTGGCTGGGGTGACACTGGCTTTAATGGAAATGAAGTTATCCAGACACCAAACTTAGATGCATGGGCTGGTGACGGTATTAAATTTAACCGTTTTTATTCTGCAAGTGCAGTAAGTTCTCCAACGCGTGTAAGCTGTTTAACAGGACGTAATCCATACAGAACAGGTATGTTTCATGCAGGTGATGGTATCTTGCGTGAAGAAGAGGTTACTATCCCTGAGTTATTAAAAGAGGAAGGTTACACATCTGGACACTTTGGTAAGTGGCACTTAGGTACTCTTACATATTCTGAGAAAGATGCTAACCATGGTAATATAGGTAATGAGAAGGAGTATAATCCACCTAAAAATCATGGTTATGATGATGCTTTTGTAACAGAATCTAAAGTTCCTACTTGGGATCCTATGAAAAAGCCAACGGGAAAAGTTAGAAATAACGGTTGGAATGCTCTAGCTCCTGATGATCCTTATGTAGCTTTTGGTACTTACTACTGGGATATAGACGGCAATAAAGTGACTGATAACTTAGAAGGTGATGATAGTCGTGTTATCATGGATAGGGTATTACCTTTTATTCAAAAAAGTAAAGATTCAGATACTCCATTTGCAGCAGTTATATGGTTTCACACTCCACACATGCCTTGTGTAGCGGGTCCTGAGTATGCTGCTTTATATGAAGGTTATAATGACGACTTCAAAAATTTTGCTGGTTGTGTTACTGCGATGGATGAGCAAGTAGGTAGACTACGTGCATTCTTAGCAGAGAATGGCTTAGAAGAAAATACTATGGTATGGTTCTGTAGTGACAATGGTCCTGAGAACTGTATTCAAGATGGTGGTGGTGTAACAGGCGGATTTAGAGATAGAAAGCGTAGCTTACACGAAGGTGGTTTAAGGGTTCCTGCATTTATGGCTTGGCCTAAAGTTGTGAAAGAGCCTTTTGAGACTGATGCACCTGCTGTAACTAGTGATTATCTTCCAACTATTGTTAGTGCTTTAGGTATAGATAAGAAAAAATGTGTTAACGAACTTGATGGTGTGGATTTGATGCCTCTTGTTAAAGGTAAGAAATTTACTCGTAAAACACCTATCGTTTCTTGTTTAGTTGACCAGGCTTCTTATTCTGATGAAAACTATAAAATTTATATCAAAAAGAATAAGTTAGAATGTTACGATATTCTTAAAGACCCTTATGAGACAACTCCACTGACAACTATTCCTAAGTTAGATAAAAAACTTGATATTATTGATACAGTGTTGAAAAGCTATCAAAATAGTTTCATGGGAGGCGAATACGGCACAAAATCTTACGATAAATTCCCTCAAGAATGGCGTCCAGCGTGTCAACCTATCTGGGAAGAAGTCGTAAATGTAGCAGAATAGTGTTTCTCTAGAAACGCTAGGACAGCTTTTCCCAATAACGGCTCATCTTTGTGACCTTTCTGGGCATTTCAATGCTCACAGCCACCTGAGGCTGCTCCGCTTAAAATGCCCAGAAACGCCGCAAATATGAACCATTCTTGAAAAAAGCGCACAATCGTGGACGTTATGATTAAAGCCCATGCAGCATCGAGCTGCATGGGCTTTGTTATAAAATGTTGCCAGGGTCGGCAGGGTCAAACTGGGTCAGACAGGGTCGAA
>JAWXTP010000030.1:0-28267 GCA_044433415.1 Rikenellaceae bacterium | reverse complement strand
CCGTGGGAACCACCACGCCTGTATTTATAAAACCCCAAATCTAAAACTTTAAAATTCGAAATCGAATAAAACCAGTTTCTAGAATTCTCCTTAATATAGAACCACTATATTTTCGATTCAATAGCAAAAAATCTCATCACTAATAGCACTCTTAAAAATACACCAATAATTATTTTACCCTACTTAATATCACGTATTCTCTCTAATGTCTTATCAAAATAATCTTGTCCGAATATGTATTCAGGTTGTTTTAGTCTTTCAGTATCAAGAACAGATCCTTTCTTAATATATTCTTTTAAGATATTAGTTGCCCAACTTCTAAATAATATTGCTCTCTCAGAATTTACCCTATAACCTACGGCAATAATAAGTTCCAGGTTATAAAAATCAACCTTGCGTTTAATTGTTCTGCTACCTTCTTGTTGAACTATTTCCATTTTGGAAATAGTTGCATCCATTTGGAGTTCTCCTACCTCATATATGTTTTTTATATGTTTCGTTATCGCTGGTACGCCAACATCAAAAAGCAGGGCTAATGACTTCTGTGTTAGCCACAAATTTTCATATTGCAATAAAACTTCTACTTTAGGAGCATTATTAGCATCACGATAAATAATTATCTCACGGCTTTCGCCTTCTCTTATTAATATTGCTTTATTGTTTTTACGCATACGTAATTAATTATTATTTAGTCGCTTGTCGCACCTACAAGCTATAAGCTACAAGCTATTTCTTGTCGTAAAGATAACCATAAACACCACCCACAAACAAAGCACCACCGACGATGTTACCTAAGGTTGCAGGGATAAGGTTCTTGATGAATAAATCCCACATAGAAAGGTCAAAACCTTCGAACATAGCTACAGGAAGGAAGAACATATTTGCTACCGAGTGTTCATAACCTATGGCTACAAAAGTCATAACTGGGAACCATATACCTAAGATTTTACCTATCACCTGCTTTGAAGACATGCCTAACCACATAGCAAGGCATACCAACCAGTTTGCACCTATACCCTTAAGGAAAGTTACATAGAAAGGATTTGAAGTTTTAGCTTTCGTAATCTCTAAGAATCCATCTATAGTAGGTTGGTAGTGAGAGATATGTGTAAGATGTACTATGAAGTAGCCAAAGAAAAGAGTACCTACAAAATTTGTTATCCATATTATGGTACAATATTTAGCAGCTGTAGCCGCAGTTTGGCGTTTGTTCATAACGTTAGGAATGAAGTAAGCACAGCAACCAGTGAAAAGCTCACCACCTGCAAGTACTATCATGATAAGTCCTACAGGGAAGGTAGCGCCCATAAATAGTTTAATAATTGCAGGGTTGTTTGCAGCAATACCTGGGAAGCCATAACCTATCATAATCGAAAGTAAAGCGCCCATAGATATGTAAATGCCACCAATAATTCCTAAAAGAGAAAGTTTTTTTAAAGGTGTTTGTGCTTTTGTTAAAGCGCTTTTGTTGACGTATTCAACAATTTCTTGTGGGGATCTCATAAATATTTTTTTTGGTTTAAGTGCACAAATTTAAACCTTTTGTGTAAAAGTCACAAATTTTCTGCTGTAATTTACCTATTTGTAGTAATGAGTCCTTACTCAGAAAAGTCATCCTGTGGATTTTGTTGAACATTAAAGGTTGATTTCGCAAGTTCTTCTATCTTGGAAACATATATGATTTTTATACCATAATTTCTATTTTTTAAACTACTCTTAGCGTAGCTTGAAACTATAATCTTTTTAAACCCTAGGCGTTTAGCTTCGGAGATGCGTTGTTCTAAGCGTCCAGCAGGTCTTACCTCTCCTGAAAGTCCCATTTCTCCCGCGAAACAAATATCACTAGAGATAGCCTTGTCTAAAGCTGAAGATAGTATAGCCGCCACAACAGAAATATCTAATCCAGGGTCATTAACTTTGAACCCTCCTGCTATGTTTAAGAAAACATCTTTTGTTCCCATTCTAAAGTTAAGTCTTTTCTCTATTACAGCTAGTAACATGCTTAGTCTCTTGGAGTCAAAACCTGTAGTTGTGCGTTGAGGAGTGCCATAGGCTGCATTTCCTACTAGAGCCTGAGTCTCTATAAGATAGGAGCGCGCTCCGTCTGTTGTAGCTCCTACAGCTACACCACTTAGAGGTTCATCATAGTGAGATAGTAGTATCTCAGAAGGGTTCTCAACCTCTACAAGACCTTCGCTACGCATTTCAAAAACACCTATCTCATTGGCAGCGCCAAAGCGGTTTTTGATACCTCTTAGGAGTCTAAAGATGTTGTTGGTGTCCCCCTCAAATTGTAAGACAACGTCAACTATATGCTCCAAAATCTTAGGACCTGCAATAGTGCCATCTTTGGTGATATGACCAATTATGAAAACTGGTGTGCCACTTTGCTTGGCGTATCTAAGTAGTAGAGCAGCACATTCTCTAATTTGAGATATGCCCCCTGCTGTAGATTCTATGGTGTCAGTATATAGAGTCTGTATGGAGTCTATAACTATTAAATCAGGCTCAGTGTCAACAGCATGCTGTAAGATAAGCTCTAGGGATGTTTCTGCAAGTACGTAACATTCCTCATTTGAAGAACCTAACCTGTCAGCGCGCAGCTTTATCTGTTCGGAACTTTCTTCACCTGAGACATATAGGGTCTTAAGGTGTTCTGCCTTTATCGTTAGTTGAAGTGCTAGAGTAGACTTTCCTATGCCAGGCTCACCACCTAATAGGATAAGCGAGCCAGGGACTATGCCACCTCCAAGGACTCTATTTACTTCTTCATAGCCAACATTTATACGTGTGAACTGTTCCTGTTTTATCTCTGAAATTTTAATAGGAACATTAACACCATATCCATTTTGTGTATTTGGAGAGAAATTTTCTCTTGAAGATTTAGGACTTGCAGTAATGTTAATTTCCTTTACCGAACCCCACGTTCCACATGAAGAACATTTACCTGCCCATTTAGAGTGTTCAAGTCCACATTCCGTACAAAAATAAGTCGTCTTTTTTTTAGCCATTTTTTAGAATAGTGAATTGTAAGAAGGTTCAAACTCAATAGAATAAGGCATCTTCGCTTGTAAGGGCTCAACATCTATCATAGATTTAACTTTAGCCATTTCATTTAACAATATATCGTCAGATCTAAACATCGCTCTAGCTGAGTTCATAGAGTCAAAGAATAGTTGTAATCCTTTCTTCTCGGTAGTTATAGTTTTGTATTGAAAGTCATTTGCAATATTAGCCTTTTCTGCGGCTAGTAAAATAGCATGTCTTAAGCCACCTATCCCATCTACAAGACCTACTTCTAGGGCTTGTGAGCCACTCCAAACGCGACCTTGAGCCACTTTGTCTACATCTTCATAAGATAAATTACGACCAGCAGCAACTCTATTAACAAAGGTGTCATAGAAATTGTCTGTTTGCTTTTGCATTATAGCTTCCTCACTTTTAGTCATAGACCTAAAAGGGGATAGTATAGAAGCACCCTTGTTTGTTTGAACTGTAGATGTTGTTATTCCAAGTTTATTTTTTAAAGTGTTACCAATATTAAAGAAAATGCTGAAAACACCTATAGAGCCTGTTATTGTTGTTGGTGAACATAGTATGGCATCAGATGCTGCTGCTATGTAGTAACCGCCCGATGCAGCTACATTGCCAAAAGATACTATTACAGGTTTTTCCTTGCGTATAAGTTCTATTTCACGCCACATAAGCTCAGAAGCTAGGGCACTGCCACCTCCAGAGTTTATACGGAATACTATAGCTTTAACACTGCTGTCATTTTTTGCTCTTTTAAATTTTTTTATGATTTCGTCGTCAGTTACAACACCATCTTGTTTTTCTCCGTAAACTATGCTACCTTCTGCATAAATGATAGCAATTTTGTTGCTAGAACTTGTGTTAGAAACAGTTTTAGAATACTTGTTTAAGTTAATAAAGTTTAGCTCTTTTTCTTGCTCAACATTAACTCGGTTCATAAGCATGGCCATAACCTCATCGCGATGTTTTACGCCATCTATAAGTCTATATTTTGCTGCAACTTTAGGATCTATTAACTCTAAAGAAGAGATAGCTTGTGATAAAGCCTTTTTATTAAGTTTTCTTTCTTTAGCTATATTTGTTAGGATATTATCCCATACAGAGTTTAATAGTTCCTCAGTTTGCTGTCTGCTAGCCTTAGATATTTCTTTTTCAGTGAAAGGCTCTATAGCACTTTTGTATTTACCGTGACGTATGATTTGAGGTTCTACATCAAGTTTATCTAGTAGACCTTTAAAGAAAGTAATATTTGAAGCTAGACCTTTAAGTTCAAAGATACCTACACTATTCATATATATCTCGTCAGCTACAGAACTTAGGTAGTAGGCACTTTGGCTAAAATTATCAGCATAAGCGATAATGAATTTCCCAGAGCTCTTAAAATCTAAAAGTGCATCCCTAATTTCATCTATACTAGCAAGACCTATTTGTGCAAATAGTGAAGGGTCTAGGTAGATACCCTTAATTTTAGGATCTATCTTAGCTGCTTCTATAGACATAAGTGTTCTTAGTAAAGAAACATTCTCGATAATCTCAAAAGTAGAGAAATCTATAGCGTTTATAGGATTTACTTCTGGGTTATCATTGATAGGATCTTTAAAAGTTAATTTAAGGATGGAATTTTCTTCTACTATGCCTGAATTTTCGCTTTCACTCATGGCTGCATTACTTATAGAAGTAATCATAGCTGTGAAGCAAATTATAGATAAAAATCCTGCAACGAATAGTGCTAATAGTGCTGCGAAAAATATTTTTAAAAATGATTTCATAACGCTTATTATATTTTATTTAATTTTTTTTATGAATGTAAATATAAAAAAAATATCTTTGTAAAACAAAAATATGTTTTTTAATACAATTATTCTTGTTTCGATTTGAAGCAAAATAATTTTTATATTTACTTTATTTTATAAAAAATGATAACAACTGAACAAGTGATTTCAGTATTGTCTGCTGTACAACATCCTGAGTTAAAGAGTGATATCGTAACTTTAGAGATGGTGCAAGATGTTTTAATCAATGAAGATAGGTTAAAATTTACAATACAATTGAAACGCACAAATGACCCTTTTTCCTCATCTATAAAACGCCAAGCAACAGAAATTATTATTAATAAATTAGGTGTTGCTAAAGAAAATATTACAATTTTTATTAAAGAACCTGCCCCAAAATCTAAAAAACCAAATTTAAAAGGTATTAATGGAGTAGGTGAGAAAACACAAAATATAATAGCTATTTCTTCTGCTAAGGGTGGCGTAGGCAAATCTACAGTTACAGCTTCTTTGGCTGTTTCTTTAGCTCGTAGAGGTTATAAAGTGGGTGTGTTGGATGCTGATATTTATGGGCCTTCTATGCCTATGATGTTTGGCATTGAGGGTTATGTGCCAGAGGCTGTTGTAGAAGACGGTAAAGAGCTTATAATCCCTGCTGAGAAATATGGTGTGAAGGTGATGTCTATAGGTTTCTTTATTTCTGATAGTGATGCCCTAGTATGGAGAGGACCTATGGCTACAAATGCTCTTAGACAGCTTATACACCAAACAAAATGGGATCAACTGGATTTTATACTTATAGATATGCCTCCTGGAACAGGTGATATTCACCTAACACTTATCTCAGAGCTTAAAATGACAGGTGCTATTATTGTTAGTACTCCTCAGAATGTGGCATTAGCAGATGTTGTGAGAGGTGTTAACATGTTTAAATCAGAAAATGTTAATGTACCTATTCTAGGGTTAATAGAAAATATGGCTTGGTTTACTCCTATGGAGCTTCCAGATAATAAGTATTTTATCTTTGGTGAGGGTGGTTGTCGTAAGTTGGCAGAAAAAGAAGGCTTAGAGCTGTTAGCAGAGATTCCTTTAGTGCAAGGTGTGCGCGAAGGTGGCGATACAGGTGCTCCTTATGCCCTAGAGAATGAAATTCTTAAAGATACTTACGATAAATTGATAGATACTTTAGTGAACTTCTAAATAGATAAATAAAATGTTTATATATAATTTAGTTATAAGGCTATTTTCTGTGATGGTGAGGCTTGTTGCTGGTAGAAATATTAAAGCAAAGCAAATGGTTGAAGGTAGGAAAAACCTTTTCGAGAAGCTAGCACAGAAAATAGATACTAATAGCGAAATTGTGTGGTTTCACTCAGCTTCTTTAGGGGAGTTTGAGCAGGGACGACCAGTTATTGAAGAATATAGACTTAGATACCCTAATAGAAAAATATTACTTACCTTTTTCTCTCCTTCGGGATATGAAGTTCGTAAAAATTATGAGGGGGTAGACTATATATTCTACATCCCTTATGACTTAAAGAAAGATGTAGTACGTTTCTTAGATATAGTAAAGCCTTGTGAGGTATACTTTATAAAATATGAGTTCTGGTTAAATTTTATGTCAGAAATTAAAAAGAGAAAGATAAAGTTTTATATCTTCTCGTCAATTTTTGACTCTAAGAAAGTGTTTTTTAAACCCTATGGTGGAATTTACCGTAAGGCTTTAACAGCTTTTACGCATATCTTTGTGCAAGATGACAATTCTAAGAAACTTCTGTCTGATATAGGTGTAGAAAATGTTACTGTAGCAGGTGACACTCGTTTTGATAGGGTTTACAAAATAGTAACTTCTTCAAAACATTTACCTATAGTTAAAAGTTTCAAGGGTGATGCTTTTTGTATGGTGTGTGGTAGTACGTGGGAACCTGACGACAAGATAGTGTGTGACTTGATAAGACAAGGTCGCGAAAATGTTAAGTTTATTATTGCTCCTCATGAGTTGGGAGCTGAGAAAATAAAAAATCTCGTAGCTACACTTACCAAAGAGGGCTTTAAGGTTGTTCTTTACACAGAAAGCGATGAAGTCAATGTGAAAGAAGCAGACGTACTTATCATTAACTGTATAGGTATTCTATCTTCTGTATATAAATACGGAGAGATAGCAATGATAGGTGGTGGTTTTGGTGTCGGAATACACAATACACTAGAAGCTGCAACTTTTGGTCTTCCTATGATATTTGGGGGTAACTACACTAAATTTAAAGAGGCTCGTGATTTGGTAGCTATTAAAGTCGCTACACCAATTACGGATTCTAAAGATGCTATCTTGTGGTTTAACACAATTTTAGACGACACAAATAAGTTAAAAGAGCTAACAGCTGTAGGTGCTAACTTTGTAAGTAGTAAAATTGGCGCTACAGATATAATCCTTAATGGAGTCGACCAATAGAATTTTTTAATAATCCTTTCATAAACATATATTGATGTCAAAAAATAAGAAGATAACTTTTGTTACCGTATTCCACCCTTATAGAGGTGGTATAGCCTCATTTAATGAGCGCTTAGTTGTGGCGTTTAAGAAGTTAAAGGTAGATGTTAAAGTTATAAACTTCTCTTTACAATATCCTTCCTTCTTGTTTCCTGGTAAAACTCAATATACTGATGCTCCTGCTCCTGAGGGGGTAGAGGTAACGCGTGAGGTGAACTCCGTAAATCCATTTACCTGGATAAAAGTTGGGTTAAAGTTAAAAAAGGAAGCTCCAGATCTTGTTTTTATGCGTTATTGGACTCCCTATTTAGCTCCTGCACTGTCTGTTATTGCTAGGATAGCACGATTAAATAAAAAGACAAAAGTTACAGCTTTAGTAGATAATATGATAGCACATGAACCAAAGGCTTGGCATATTCCTTTAGCTCGTTATTTTGCTAAATCATGTGATAACTTTGTGTGTATGTCTGAGGAGGTGCGCCAAGATATAGCTAAATTTAGTAACAAAGATGTAGCTGTGACTCCTCACCCTTTATATGATGGTTATGGGGAGACTGTAAGCCGAGAAGTTGCATTGGAAAGCCTAAAGTTAGATGCTGCTTCAAATTATGCTCTATTTTTTGGACTTATACGTGAATATAAGGGTTTAGATGTACTGATAGAGGCATGGGCAAAATATAAAGCTGATAATAAAGATAGTAACACGAAATTAATTATAGCAGGTGAGTATTACTGTGACTCAGCGCCTTATGATATGCTTATGAGGGAGTTAGGTGTTGAGGAGTCTATCATAAAGATGAACTGGTTTTTAGCAAATGCTGAGGTTAGGGATTTGTTTTGTGGGTGTGACCTGGTGATACAGCCTTATAAAAGTGCTACACAAAGTGGTGTAACTCAAGTAGCCTATAATTATAACACGCCTATGATAGTTACTAATGTGGGAGGTCTTCCAGAAATAGTAAAGGATAATTATGTTGGTTATGTTACAAATGTGGATAGTGCAGAAGTAGCAGAGAAAATAAGTCTTTTGTTTGATAAAGAGAAAAATGACAGTTTTAAAGCTAATATAGAGCAGGAGAAAAAACGTTTTGCATGGTCTAGGATGTGTGAGATTATTCTGTCATTAAAATAAGTTCTTTATATCTTACTAGTCTGATTAAGCGATTGAATAATAGATAATTATGTGGGGTTAGGTGGAGTGTTGTGTAAATTAAGTTATTCTAAATTTGTGATAATTTGTTAATTTACATAATAATAGCTAACTTTGTCGATTATGAAACCTAAATTATTATGAGCAAGGAATTAAATATTGAGTTAGACGAAACTCTTGCCGAAGGAGTTCACACAAATTTAACAGTCATAGCGCATTCTCCAGCGGAATTTGTGCTAGATTTTATAAGGTTATTACCTGGGACAAATAAAGGGCGTGTGAAAAGTAGAATAGTACTTACACCTGAGCAAACAAAGAGGCTTATGGTGTCTTTAGAGGAGAATGTTCGTCGTTACGAGTCAACCTTTGGTGAAATAAAAGTTATACCTACAGAGTCGGAATTGCAGGTCATGAGCTTTGGCTCTAAGGCAGAATCCTAGGGTTTGGGTGTAAGAACAAAATAAAATATACATTAATAATATAAAATAGATAAATTAAATTATGGCAACTACTGCAGACATAAAAAACGGTATGTGTATTGAACACAATGGTAAAACTTATATTATAGTTGAATTCCAACACGTTAAACCTGGTAAAGGTCCTGCGTTTGTTCGTACAAAACTGAAAAACTTAGAAAACGGTCGTACTGTTGATAACACTTTTAGTGCTGGTGTAAAAATTGAGCCTGTACGTGTTGAACGTCGTCCTTACCAATATCTTTACGAAGAGGATGGAATGGGTTGTTGTTTTATGCATAACGAAACTTTCGAACAAATTTATATTCAACGTGATCTAATCGACAATAACGATTTAATGAAAGAAGGTCAAATTGTTGAGGTTATGTTCCACACAGAGAAAGAAATGGTTCTTTCTGCTGAACTTCCTGCTATTGTTGAAATGACTGTAACTTATACAGAACCTGCTGTTAAAGGTGATACTGCTTCAACAAATGCTACTAAAGATGCTACAGTAGAAACTGGTGCTATCATTAAAGTTCCTTTGTTCATCCAAAACGAAGAGCGCATTAGAGTGGATACTCGTACTCGTGCTTATTACGAACGCATTAAGTAACATTGGTTCCTGGCAGACAGAGGTGTAGTTTCCTGGCGGAAGCGGACAGTCCGTTTCCTGCCCTGTGCAGACCAAAATATCTTAAAAGTAATGTTAAAGAAGGTGGCGCAAAAGGTACATGATGTTTACGGTACATGTTCGTAAGCGACTTTTTGTACACAAGGGGCTTTTGAGTCACCTCTTTTATATTATAATTACTAAAGGGCAATTTGCAAGTTAAACTTGTAAATTGCCCTTTAGTAATTATAGACGCTTGTCGCTCATTGTCCCATTGTCCGATGTCCCATTTGTCCCAATGTCCCAACCGTCCCAAAATCGGACAATAATAAATTACATTATAATCACGAAAGTCGCCTAATAATAGCCAACAAATAACGTCTTATAGGGCGTAAAATTTGCCATAATCTAGAATAAACTACCATGGACTTAGAATAAGGATTTATGCGCTTGTGTGGCTTTATGATGGATGTGACCCTAGCAATAATATCACTTTGATTGCAATATTCTTTACCGATAATATTACCATCACCCATTAAAGTAATGCGCTCGCCCTCAATGCATATTACACGATGAATAACATAACGTGGGTTAGGGTCGTGAAGCTTCGCTAGTACGATATCACCTAGCTTAACCTCAGTTATAGGACTTAACTCAACACTATCACGACTTCCAACAATAAAAGGTAGCATGCTTTGTCCCTTGGTGAGAAGTGTGACCTGCTCACCAGAGGATATCATCGCGGCTACATCATCAAGAAGCCTGTTATTTGGTACTATTACTTTTCGTCGCATAGTGAAGTGTAACAGCAAAGTGCTGCATCGTTATTTGGTAGGCATTCCATCTCGTAACAGCCTACTGAAGTTATTATACTCTCTAAAGTCTTAACCTTAGCATCTGCTAATTCACGACTCCATTGCGCTCCCGTACAACTAGACATCACAGAAGCATAACTGTGAAAAGGTGTTAGGCGCTTTAATTTATTGTAGCTAGCTCTCTTTATCCTTACAATAGCCCTTAGAGGTGCAGATAGGTTACGATAACATGGAGTTTTGCCACTCCAAGGAGAACCATAGGCTATAAGCTCACCATTGTCATGCTTACGCACTACAGGATGATCGTCATTTAGTAATTCTGCATCTTCAAAAGTCTCCCACCACATGCGCGAATGAGTGCTCTTACCAGTGCCGCTCTTGCCTATAAATAAATGCGCCTTGCCATCTTTAAGAATGGCAGAAGCATGTAAAAGCATGGTATTAAGAGGAAGAGTGTAGGTGATATAGCTTAATATCATAGCATTAGTGAAAGCACCTATGCTGTAGAAATCTACATCCGTATTATTTATTACAACCCTTGCAGTAGTGCCTACTATATGTAACTGACCATCTACCTCTCTGCTTTCAGGCATGATAATATTATATAATAACCCTTCGGTTGTTTCATATATATTCACACGGACCATTCCCTCATCACTAAGATCTATATCTTCAATAAGGGTTTTGGTAATCTCGTAATCTATGCTATCTACCACTTCTACCCTGTATAAGTCGTCAGATGTTCCTGAGTACTCAAAAGGGAGATAGTCACTAAGCATGCTAGTGTATCTTTCGGGTAGCGTTAGACTAAAAGTGTGTTCTGCAATTTTAAATCTCATTATTTTATATTATATCTTGTCATTTAACTCCTTGCGCTTCTTAAAAGCAATACGGAAACTTCTTCCAAAAGCAGGAATGTAGTATCTGATAGAGTATGCGGCATCTATTCCAATCAAGAAAATCATGTATTGAATTTGAGCCTTAAAACTACGGCATTTCCGTTCAAAAACTGTTTTGCTGCGCTTCTTTCTTCGTTCATGGTAAAAGCCAAAATTTCCACCTTCCCATATCTTATCTAGCACACTAATGTATTTCTTATGAGAAGTAGATACGATACCTGAAAATTTATCTTCTGGGAGACCTAATGACTTAACTGCTATAGTCGCAAAAATAGAAATAGGTGTTTGAAGTTTGAATCTTTTGACAAATTGCGCTAGCTCAGCTGTGTCTAATTTATCATAAAAAGTATTTATATGACAGCACCAGTCGCAAAGTTGACGTAAACCTATACCCCCATTTAAGAAGTGGCGCCACGAATGATAGAAGATAAATATAAAATCAAAATCACAAGGTGGTAGGTATACTTTCACTCCCTCCATTGTTACCTCACGCAAGTTGTCTCCTTCAAGTTGAGCTACTACCCACTGCATAAACTCATTGCTGTGATATACTACACTATTTGGAGCTGTTGCATATTTATGTATCTCAATTTGAGTATCCATAAACTCAAAATGGAAATGTTGATCTGACATGTTATCTTCCTCTTTCTCCACCCCTTCATATCTTTCACTTAAGTAGCTCCACACTTTTGAGTATAGCTCTTTGCCAACATATATATCAAGGTCACCACACTGACGAAGTGTAGGATCAGGATAATTAAAGCCCACACCTAAGCCCTTAAGCAAAACAGGGCGTTCCACACCTGCTTCACGTAATATCTCTAGAACCTTGCCTAATACCACAGTTTGGTAAGCTCGGTACTGTCTATTTAAAGAAATAGCTTGGTGAAGGCGTAAGGCTTCCACTCTCGGTGGGCGCACCGTTAGAGGTAGCTTTTCGATAGCTACAGAAATTACACCGCTAACAGTCTGTTCCTGAGCTAAGCGGAAAATTTCTTTCCAATTTACTCCTTGCTCAAATAGAGCTATGTTAGGCACAGTGTCCCAAAGTCCACATCTTATAAGCTCTAGAAGTTGTTCTTTTGATTGCTTCATAGGGCTATTGTTCAACTATGCCTACCTTTATCCAACTATCAGCTAAAGTTGTGGCATCTGTTAATGCTAGCTGAGAGTCTATGCCGTATTCCTGTACTAGCAGGTCAGCTAATTGCTCAACTGTAAACTCAGTTCCAGTTACTTTCTGCCAAAGGTAGGCAGCAGCGTCGTTAAGAGATATTAATTTATTAAAATTTATTTGTGCTATAGATTCGCCGCTAACTATCATCTCGCCAGCTACGCTTCTTAATGTAAAACCTTCTACTATTCTCATAATTTTTAGGGTTGTAAAATGTTAGTATTCGCTTATATGCAAAGGTAAATTTTTTTTTAATAAAATAAATAAAAATACTGTAAATGATGGCAATTGCTAGACGTTCCCTTAACGCCCGTTAGATAATTTGCCTCTAAACTGAGATAGCGTTATCGCTGTAGCAATACTCACATTTAGGGATTCTACACATTCTGCATTTGCTGGGAATGGTGGGATGTAAAGTTTCTCAGTAACTAATTTTTCTACGTCTTTAGAAACCCCCTTGCCTTCGTTACCCATAATTATAACCCCACATTCAGGTAAGTCTTTAGAGTAAATATTTTCCCCATCTAAGAAAGTGCCAAAGATAGGTAGCTTGGTGTTTTTAAGTAGCTCCGTAAGTTTGCAATAGCTGACATTAACACGTGTTATAGCGCCCATGGTAGCTTGCACAACTTTAGGGTTGAAAACATCAGCGCTGTCCTCAGAACAGAAGATGTTTTTCACTCCAAACCAATCAGCTACTCTAATTATAGTCCCTAAATTACCAGGGTCTTGAACGCCGTCTAAAACTATAGTAAGCTCATAATTTTGAATCTCAGGGTTTAAAATTTCTGGTATTTTTACTATCATCAAAATTGTTGAAGGGGTTTTTAATTGAGAAATTTTTTTCATCTGCGAAAAATCTATACAGATCTTTTCACAGTTAACTTCATGTAAGTTAATGCGCTCAGATAATTTATCGGTGTAGAAAATTTCTTCAATTTTATAAGTGCTTTTTAGCACATCTTCAGACATTTTTTCACCTTCTACGATAAAAACATTATGCTTATTTCGATGTTTTTTGTCATTTAACGAGTTGATATATGATATTTTAGCTTTAGAAAACATATTTTATTAATTATTTATACTTTGCTAATATAAAAAAAAATTTTATCTTTGCATTTTAGAAATTCAACAATGAATGTTGTATCTTTAAAAACCAAGTTGCTTTTGGGGTGACTGCAATCTATATATTTGACAATGTCTGTAAAAAAAATTGCCAATTTGACTCTTGAAAACGGTTCTTCGTTTCAAGGATTTTCTTTCGGTGCTGAACAATCTGTGTCAGGAGAAATTGTTTTCAACACTGCAATGACTGGCTACGTAGAAAGCCTGACTGACCCTTCTTATAGTGGTCAAATCTTAGTTATTACTTATCCGCTTATTGGCAACTATGGTGTGCCTTCAGAGGAAGTAGATCCATTGACTGGTATTATGAAATTTTTTGAGAGTGATAGAATTCACATCAAAGGTTTGATTATATCTGACTACTCTTTCGAGCACAGCCACTGGAATGCTATCAAAAGCTTAGATCAATGGTTAAAAGAAAACGATGTTCCAGGAATATATGGCGTTGACACTCGTGCGATTACTAAGTTAATTCGTGAAAAAGGTGTTATGTTAGGTAAACTTGTTCCAGAAGGAACTGAGGAGCCTACAGAATTCCACGACCAAAACTCAGATAATCTTGTAGCCCTAGTTTCTACTGATACAGTTCAAACTTATGGCGATGGTGAGCACAAAGTGGTACTTGTAGACTGTGGTTGCAAAAACAACATCATTCGTTGTCTTTTAAAACGTGATACTACTGTTACTAGAGTGCCTTGGGATTACGACTTCACTCAACTAGACTATGATGGTGTTATGCTATCTAATGGTCCTGGTGACCCACAGATGTGTGGCGCTACAGTTGAGAATATCAATAAAGCTATGGCTATAGGTAAACCTATCTATGGTATCTGTTTAGGTAATCAGCTTCTTTCTATTGCGGCGGGAGCTTCAACTTACAAATTAAAATATGGACACCGTTCTCACAACCAACCTGTTTTAGAGGTAGGTACTAATAATGCGTACATATCTTCTCAAAACCATGGTTTTGTTGTTGATAATGACACATTATCTGCTGATTGGGAGCCTTACTTCATTAACCTTAATGATAACACTTCTGAGGGCATACGCCACAAATCGAAGCCTTTCTTCTCAGTACAGTTCCACCCAGAAGCTACAGGTGGTCCAGTTGATACAGAATTCCTTTTTGACAAATTTATAGAGAATATCAAACAATGCAAAAAATAGATAAAGTATTGCTTCTTGGTTCGGGAGCACTAAAAATTGGTGAAGCTGGTGAATTTGACTACTCAGGTTCGCAAGCCCTAAAAGCGTTAAAAGAAGAGGGAATTTATACCGTTCTTATTAACCCTAATATCGCAACTGTGCAGACTTCTGAAAACATAGCAGATAAAGTATATTTTTTGCCTGTTACTCCAGAATATGTAGAAGATGTAATCAAAAAAGAGCGCCCTCAAGGTATTTTACTTGCCTTTGGTGGTCAAACAGCACTTAACTGTGGTGTTGCTCTTTACCAAAGTGGCATTCTTGAAAAATATGACGTTCAAGTACTTGGTACTCCTGTTCAAGCTATCGTAGATACTGAGGATAGAGAGAAATTCGTACAAAAACTTGACGAGATAGATGTTAAAACTATTAAAAGTGAAGCTGTGACTACTAAAGAAGAGGCGCGTCGTGTGGCTAATGAATTAGGTTACCCTGTAATTATCCGTGCTGCTTATACTCTAGGTGGTCTTGGTTCAGGTTTCGCAGATAATGATGAAGAACTAGAAGTTCTTGCTAATAAAGCATTCTCTTACTCACCTCAAATCCTTGTTGAGAAATCTCTTAAAGGTTGGAAAGAAGTTGAGTATGAGGTAGTACGTGATAAATATAATAACTGTATCACTGTTTGTAACATGGAAAACTTCGACCCACTAGGTATACACACTGGTGAGAGTATCGTTGTTGCTCCTTCACAAACTCTTACAAACTCTGAGTACCACAAACTTCGTGAAATCGCTATTAAGATTATCCGTCACGTAGGTATCGTCGGAGAATGTAACGTACAGTACGCTCTAGATCCTTACTCAGAAGATTACCGCGTTATCGAGGTTAATGCTCGTTTAAGTCGTTCTTCTGCTCTAGCTTCTAAGGCTACAGGTTATCCTCTAGCATTTGTTGCTGCTAAGTTAGGTCTTGGCTATGGTCTTCACGAACTTAAAAACTCTATCACTAAGTCTACAACAGCTTGTTTTGAGCCTGCATTAGACTATATAGTTTGTAAAATCCCTCGTTGGGACTTAAGCAAATTTAAAGGTGTATCTAGAGAGCTTGGTTCAAGTATGAAGTCTGTAGGTGAGGTTATGGCTATAGGTCGTAACTTTGAAGAGGCTATGCAAAAAGGTCTTCGTATGATAGGTCAAGGTATGCACGGCTTTGTTGCTAACAAAGAGCTTGCTGCTGATGATTTAGATGAAGCATTAACTCGTCCTACTGACAAACGTGTATTCTACATTGCTGAGGCTTTGAAAAAAGGATATACTGTTGACAGAATCCACGAGCTTACTCGCATTGACCGTTGGTTCTTAGAGAAACTTAATGGTATCATCGCTTTAGAGTCTACTTTAGAATCTTATAATAGCCTTCAAGAAGTTCCTACAGCGACTCTTCTAGAAGCTAAACAAAAAGGTTTCTCTGACTTCCAGGTAGCACGTACAGTTTTCAACTGTGAAGATACAGCTATCGAAGAGAACATGTACAAAGTACGTGAATATCGTAAAGAAGTTGGTGTTACTCCTTATATCAAACAAATTGACACTCTTGCAGCTGAATATCCTGCAATGACAAACTACCTATATGTTACTTACAACGCTACAAGTCATGATATTGACTTTGATAAAGATGATAAGTCAGTAATCGTATTAGGTTCGGGTGCTTACCGTATTGGTAGCTCTGTAGAGTTTGACTGGTGTGGTGTTAACGCTATCAACACTATTCGTAAAGAGGGTTTACGTTCTATCATGATAAACTTCAACCCTGAGACAGTTTCTACTGACTATGACGTGTGTGATAGACTTTACTTTGATGAATTAACTCTTGAAAGAGTATTAGATATTACAGACCTTGAAGTTCCTAAGGGTGTTATCGTATCTACAGGTGGTCAGATTCCTAACAACCTAGCAATGCGTTTACACAACCAAAACGTTCCTATCTTAGGTACTTCTGCATCTAACATTGATAGAGCTGAGGACCGTCACAAGTTCTCTTCTATGTTGGACTCTTTAGATATAGACCAACCACGTTGGAAAGAGCTTACAAGTATGGAAGATATCTACAACTTTGTAGATACTGTTGGTTTCCCAGTACTTATCCGCCCTTCTTATGTGCTTTCAGGTGCTGCAATGAATGTAGTATCTAATAAAGTTGAGTTAAAACACTTCTTAGAGCTTGCAACAAACGTTTCTAAACAATATCCTGTTGTTGTTACAGAATTTGTTGAGAACGCTAAAGAAATTGAAATTGATGCTGTTGCGAAAAACGGTGAGGTTATGCTTTATGCTATTTCTGAGCACGTTGAATTTGCTGGTGTTCACTCAGGTGATGCAACTATCGTATTCCCAGCACAGAAATTATATGCTGAGACTATAAGACGTATTAAGAGAATCTCTCGTAAAATTGCGAAAGAGCTTAATATCTCTGGACCTTTCAACATGCAGCTATTAGCTAAAGACAATGACATTAAAGTAATTGAGTGTAACTTACGTGCATCGCGAAGTTTCCCATTCGTTTCTAAAGTGTTAAAAGTTAACTTTATTGACCTTGCAACTCGTATTATGTTAGGTCACGATGTGCAACCAGTTAGCAAGTCTGCTTTTGACCTTGACTATGTTGGTGTTAAAGCATCGCAGTTCTCTTTCTCTCGTCTACAAAAAGCTGACCCTGTATTAGGTGTTGAAATGGCTTCTACTGGTGAGGTTGCTTGTATAGGTGAAGATATCTATGAGGCTATCCTGAAATCTATGTTGTCTGTAGGTTATAGAATCCCTAAGAAAAGTGTGTTCTTATCAACAGGTGATGCACGTAGTAAAGTAGAAATGATAAAGCCTGCTCAGCTTCTTCAAGAAAAAGGATTTAAATTATACGCTACAAAAGGTACTTCGGACTTCTTAGCAGAAAATGGTGTTGCTTCTGATGTTCTAGCTTGGCCTGACCAACTAGATGCTGAATGTAATGCTTTAGATTACATTAAAGAGGGTAAAATTGACTTCGTTGTTAATATCCCTAAAAACTTATCTCACGGTGAGTTGAATAATGATTACACTATCCGTCGTAGTGCTATTGACTTTAATGTTCCTTTGTGTACTAATGCTCGTTTGGCTAGTGCGTTTATTACAGCATTCTGCAAGTTGGACAAAAAGGATATCCTTATAAAAAGCTGGAACGAATACTAGTAGATTGGTTGTTATTTCGGGAGATCTGGAAAGCTTTTCCCAATAACGGCTCATCTTTGCGACCTTTTTGTTTATTTCAATGCTCACAGCCGTCGAGGCTGCTCCGCTTAAAATAAACAAAAACGCAAAAAATCAAGGGAGGCTCTAATAGCTAGGCTTTAAAATTTGAAAGCGTTAAAGCATAGCTGTTAGAGATTCCCTAGACCATTCTTGAAAAAAGCGGACAATCGTGGACGCTATCGTTTAATTCCCCCATACACATCGAGTGTATGGGGGAATTTTTTCAAAATAGTTGTCAGAATAGGGAAAACTTAGTGGCATGTAAATATCTCAAATTAACCGTAGTAAAATATTTTCTTTTCTAATAATCAATAACAACAAGTCAGATTTAATTTGGACTAAATGATTAATAACGAGACGACCTATTGTAGGGGCAGCCTTTATGCCTGCCCACGTATAAGGCGCTCGTCGCCGTGGAATACTCATTTGTATACACCATTGATAGTATAGGGAACTTCTAAAACCCAGTTTATAGAAGTTCCCTTAATGCTTCGGTGTCGAGTATGGTTCCGCTACCGTTGTTGTAGGTGATAATACCATCTTTTACGAGCTGGGAAATGGCACGTGAAAGAGAAGGGCGCTCAACACAGAGTTTGTCGGCTAATTTGCCTAGTTTTATATCGAAAGTAAATTCATTATTTTTAGACCTTGTGAGTATGTAATATGCAATCTTAGCTTTTAGGCTTTTGTGAGTTAAAAGCGCAATGTGCTCCGCTATAATATCAAATTTAGAAGTGGTGTAGGCTATGAAGTTACGCATGAAAATACGACACTTTACTATCTGTTCCTCTATTATTTCTTTGTTAACAGAAATTACTTCACAGTCTTCTGTTGCTGATACATCAACACGGTAACGATTGTCATAAGCAAATAGCGCAACCGCACCTATAGGGTAGGGAGCACTGTGGGGTGTAGTTCTTACTATTACCCCAGAATCAAGAACTATTTCTACAACTATATGACCCTTTACAAGCATGGATAGCTTGTTGACTACCTCGCCCTTGAAAACTATATAATCGCCTTTTTTATATTTCTTAATCTTGTATTTCGTAAAACAATTAGCCTCTCTATATGCCTTGTCCTTAGTGCATGTGGCACAGAAATAGTTGAAATCAGTATTATTCATCACTTTTTTTTACAAATATACATAAAAAATCGTCAAGTGTAACATTTGTTACCATTTTTCGTTGCTTTAATGTATACCTTTGTATCAGAAATAAAGTGAATTACATAAATAAAACGAATTACAAAAATAAAACAGAATATAAGATGAAAAAGTTATCAATGATTTTATTAGCTGCTATCTCTTTCGGTAAAGTTATGGCACAACAAACAATTAACACTCCTATTTGTGAGCAAACATTTGAGACTCGACAGTTGATAGAGCGCAATCATGAATTTCGTAAGGAGATAATCAAGTTAGCAGACAATGTATATACTGCTTCTGGTTATGATGCTTCAAATATCACTATGATAATAGGTGATGATGGAGTGGTACTTATAGATGCAGGGAAATTTGTTAATAACAGCGAAGAAGTATATGCAGAGTTACGTAAGATTACAGATAAACCTATTACAGGTATTATATTCACTCATGGACATGGAGACCATACTCAGGGAGTTCCTGCCTTCTTAAAAGATAATACACCTCAAATATGGGCTGCTGAGAGTTTTGCTCGTGAGAATGATTTCCCTGCTGCCGCAGGTTTCGTAAATCCTCGTGGTCATCGTCAAAACGGTATGACACTTTCACCAGAGGTTCGTATTAATAATGGTGTTGCACCTTTGGTTTACCCAGGTGGAAAATTTGTAGGTGGTGATGCTCAGGCAGAACAAGCTAAGAAACAATATGTTCCTTTTGATAAAAGTACCATTACTAATTTTGTGAGTGAGCCTAAACAAACTATTACTATTTCTGGTATTACTCTAGAGATAGAACGCACTTACGGAGAGACTAACGATCACTTGCTTATCTACTATCCTGCAAAGAAAATTATCTTCCCAGGAGATCAGTTTTATAAATCTTTCCCTAACCTTTACGCTATTCGTGGTACAGAATACCGTGACGTTCAACAATGGGCTGATGCTCTTGATGCAGTGTTAAGTTATGAGGCTGAGGCTATGGCACAAGGTCACACACGCCCTGTAGTTGGTAAGGAAGAAGTAAAGAGACTAGTGACAAATATGCGTGATGCTATTAAATATACGTTTGAGAAAACTATTGAGGGTATGAATAAGGGTATGACTCCTGATGAATTAGTAGAATATGCAGCACTACCTGCACACCTAGCTAATGACCCTAATTTAGTTCAATATTATGGTCGTCAAGAATGGGCTATACGTAATATCTTTAATGGTTATATGGGTTGGTTTGATGGTAATGCTACTTCTTTACGTCCGCTACCAGTGAAAACTGAGGCTGAGAAATTCGTAAAACTTGCAGGTGGTATAGAGAAAGTTAAAGATGCTGCATCTACAGCTATTGAAGACGGTGATTACCAATGGGCTGCTGAGTTACTAGATCGCCTTATAGTTTTAGAACCAGCAAATAAATCTTACAAGTTAATGAAAGCAGATGCTTTGAATGGTTTAGCTGATAATCTAGAGACTGCTACAGGACGTAATTATTATAATACTGTTGCTAACGAATTAAGAGCTAGCAAATAGTTTAAGGGGGTTAAAAAGGGATTTTTAAAGGAGTTTCTAGAATGAGTTTGTATTTTGTTGGGTAAATACGAAACCTTTTTACTTAATTTGCGTAATCACGTAAAAGTTTAGAGGAGTTTTTAGTGAACTTCCTGTATAACGTGAGTTTGAATTTTTATTCAGACTCACGTTGCTATTATATTAAAATGTAAATTATGCAATCTAAAGAATCAAGATTAGGTAATGAGCCTATGTTGCCTTTGTTGTTACGTATGGCACTGCCTAGCGTTGCAGCACAGCTAATAAACCTGCTATATAGCATAATAGACCGTATTTTCATAGGTCACATAGAAGGTATAGGTACTAATGCCCTAGCAGGAGTAGGTGTTACAGGGTCTGTTATTATACTTATCACAGCGTTCTCAGCTATCGTAGGTATGGGTGGAGCACCACTTGCCGCTATTGCTCTAGGGCGTGGTAATCGTGAAGAAGCAGGGAATATTCTAGGTAATGGTTTCTCCATGCTAGTTGTGTCTTCTGTGGTATTATCACTGTTGACTTATGTTTATATGGAGCCTATATTGCTCTTTACGGGAGCTTCAATAAACACGCTAGCTTATGCTACAGATTATCTTTCTATCTACCTTTTTGGGACTTTATTTGTAATGATAGCTGTAGGACTTAACTCCTTTATCACTGTGCAAGGAAGACCAGGAGTCGCTATGTGTTCGGTGGTGATAGGTGCTGTAGTAAATATTATCCTTGATTATGTATTTATCTTTAAGTTTAACATGGGGGTAAAAGGTGCCGCCTTTGCTACAGTGATTTCTCAGGGATGTAGTGCCGTTTGGGTGCTTGGGTTCTTGTTTTCAAAGAAAGCCTCCCTGCCTTTGGAATTAAACTTTATGAAATTTAAAACTAAGGTGGTACTGTCTGTCTTAGCTTTGGGGATGTCCCCTTTTGTAATGGCTTCAACAGAGGCTTTAGTAGGTTTTGTTTTGAATGGGAGCTTAAAACATTATGGCGATATACATATTAGTAGTATGGCTGTAATTCAAAGTGCGCTACTTATGACTAGTATTCCTTTGACAGGGTTTGCTCAGGGGTTTATGCCTATAGTGAGTTATAATTATGGTGCAGGGAATACAGCTCGTGTGAAAGAGTGTTTTAAAATCTCTTTACTGATTATGGGAGTTTTCAACTTCTTGTTGATACTTTCGATGATATTGTTTCCTCGTGTTGTAGCCTCTATTTTTACTTCAGATGTAGAGTTGATAGATATGGTACAACAAACGCTACCTATATTTTTATTGGGTATGACTTTGTTTGGATTACAGAGAACCTGCCAAAGTATGTTTATTTCTTTGGGACAGGCTAAAATCTCTATATTTATAGCTATACTTCGTAAACTTATACTGCTTATTCCCCTAGCGCTTATTCTTCCTATTAGGATGGGAGTAATGGGGATTTATTGGGCAGAAGCAATTTCTGACGGAACAGCTGCTGTTTGTTGTATGACAATTTTTGTGATTTTCTTTCCTAGGATTATTAATAAGGTTAGGGGATAGGGAGTAGCTTGTAGCTTGTAGGGCGACAAGCGTGGAAAGATTGCTTGAAAGATTGCGCCTTTTTTACAACTAATCTTCCGTCAAACTCACAATTTTTACCTCCGAAATAACCCCAGTTTCTGAGATTTTTTTTGCAAAAAGAGAAAAAAATAACTATTTTTGGAAGAAATATTACACAATTTTTCTCTAAAAACTCACAGTTTCTCAAAAAAACGACTATCTAAAAAATGCGATTTTTGGTGTTTTTTGAAAAAATGACTAAAAAAAACTTAAATTTTTTTTAGTCTATAAATTATTGAAAATAAATTATTTGTAATTTTTTGTGAAAAAAAGTTAAAAAAAAGTTGCAAAAAAATTTGGAGGCTAAAAAAAAAGCGCATATATTTGCAACGTCAAAATGAGACAAGCCGATGTAGCTCAGTTGGCCAGAGCAGCTGATTTGTAATCAGCAGGTCGTGGGTTCGAATCCCTCCATCGGCTCATTTTTACAACATATTTTTTTGGGGAGATACCAAAGTGGCCAACTGGGGCAGACTGTAAATCTGCTGACTTATGTCTTCGTAGGTTCGAATCCTGCTCTCCCCACCACTTTAAAAGGCACTGTCCTTATTTTTAAAGTATTTTGCGGAAATAGCTCAGTTGGTAGAGCACAACCTTGCCAAGGTTGGGGTCGCGAGTCCGAGTCTCGTTTTCCGCTCTTTTTATTGTGCGGAAGTAGCTCAGTTGGTAGAGCATTAGCCTTCCAAGCTAAGGGTCGCGAGTTCGAACCTCGTCTTCCGCTCACATACTTTCCTGCTGATGTAGCTCAGGGGTAGAGTACTTCCTTGGTAAGGAAGGGGTCACGAGTTCAAATCTCGTCATCAGCTCTATCTGGACAGTATTTACAATTAAATTAAAGACATATTGCAGTGCAGTGTGTCTTTTTTGCTTTTTAGCAATATGCTTATTTTTAGGTAGTTATGTAAATGGAGAAAAATAGAATAAATAATTGCATCTTTTTTGTTGGTTTTTATTTTGTAAATCAATTTAAAAACATTACATTTACAACTGTTATATGGTATTTTAATTGAAAAATGTTATAAATAATCAAGATATATGCCTTTATTGAAATTTAATCAAAACGAGCTTGTAAACTTAGAATACTCATTATCTAAAGAGTTCGTGAGCACTAATCGTGCAGGGGGTTATATGAGTACTAGTGTTACTTGTTGCAACACTAGAAAATACCACGGTTTAGTGGTATGCCCAAAAACAGATGGAGAAGAAGAAAATTTTGTGTTCCTTTCGTCACTAGACGAAACAGTTATCCAACACGAAAAAGAATTCAATCTTGCAATCCACCAATTTAATGATAATTATGAGCCAAAAGGCCATAAATATCTAACTGACTTTTATTATTCTCCAACGCCTACTTTTATCTATAGAGTTGGTGGTGTAGAATTGAAGAAAGAGCTTTTATGGTTACACAACCACATGAGATTATTAGTAAGGTACACTTTGTGTGAAGCAAATAGTGCTACTAAGCTAAGAATTAAGCCTTTCATGGCGTTTAGAAGTGTAGATGCGCTTTCTAAAGCTAATGATAAGGCATGTGGAGTTTCTACACCAGTGAAAAACGGTGTTAAAAATTGCTTGTATGAAGGTTTCCCAGAGCTTTTCCTTCAATTAGATACTCCTAGTGAGTTCTTACCTGCTCCAGATTGGTATTATGATTTCACTTACCCTCTAGAAGCAGAACGTGGTTATGAGTGTCAAGAAGACTTATTAAGCACTGGTTACTTTGAGTTTGATATCAAAACTGGTCAAAGTGTTATTCTAGCTTGTTCTTTCAAAGAGATTGACATTGAAGAATCAGCAGGTCAGTTTGAAAGAGAGCTTTCTCGCCGTACTCAAAAAACTGAGTTCGAACCATGTGTTAGACACTCAGCACGTCAGTTTATCACTCAACGTACAGACTCTTTAGAGTTTGTTGCAGGTTATCATTGGTACAAAGAGCGTCCTAGAGATTTATTTGTAAGTATGTCAGGATGTTTAATTTCTCAGGGTATGACAGATGAGAGTGTTGCTATTCTTATCAACCAAATGAAGAAATTAAATAATGGCTTATTCTCAGATGAAGCTGTAGATACTCCATTATGGATGTTTGTAACGCTACAAAACCTTGCAAATGCAACTTCTGAGCGTTTAGTATGGATTAACTTTGCTAAGCACATGAAGAGCATTTTCTATGCTTATAGAGATAGCTTAGCAGATAAAGGTATCAGCTTACACGACAATGGTCTTATTTATGCTAAGAGAGAGGGTGTTGCTTTAACATGGATGAACAGTTACACTTACGGCAAGCCTGTAGTTGAGAGAGCTGGTTATCAAGTAGAAGTTAATGCGCTTTGGTATAATGCGTTATGCTTCACTTTAAGCCTAGCTGAGAAATTCAATGATTTAGACTTTATTAGTGACTGGAAAGATGTTCCAAGACTAACAAGACGTAATTTTATCAATGAATTCTGGTATGATAGAGGTCGTTACTTAGCTGACTCAGTATGTGATGGAGTTAAAAATCTTCAAATTAGACCAAATCAGATTATTGCATGTGCGCTACAATACTCAATGTTAGACAGCATACTATCTAAAGAGGTTATTACTTGTGTTGAGAGATACTTACTTACACCTAAAGGTTTAAGAACATTATCGCCAAATGATCCTATGTTTAAATCTGAGTGTTCGGGAGATTCTTACACACGTAATATGGCTTATCACAATGGTACAGTTTGGCCATGGTTAACATTATACTATTTGGTATCTAACCGTAAAGTATATGGTGACCAATATGAGGCTAAAGCTCAGGAGATGATAAATAGCTTTAAAGAAGACTTCTTTGAGTATGGAATAAGTACTATCTCTGAAATGTGTGACGCTGTTCCGCCATATAAAAAAGGTGGTGCTGTATCTTTCGCAATGAGTGTAGGTGCTTTGTTGAGAATGATTGAGATTGCGGGAAACAAATAAAACAAGCTAATAATAATTAAAACATACTTAATATAATGAGAGTATTAATGTTTGGCTGGGAATTCCCTCCGCATATAGCAGGGGGATTAGGTACCGCATGTTATGGATTAACACGTGGTTTGGCCAGAAATGGAGTAGAGGTAATATTCGTATTACCTAAAGCGTATGGGGATGAAGACCAGCGCTTTTTAAGAGTAGTTAATGCTTCGGACGTTGTAACAGATTGTTCTTCTACAGCTGTTGAAGATGTATGGGATAACGTTAAATTTGTTCAGGTAAAATCAAACTTGGTGCCTTATGCATCTTTTGAAGAATATGAAGAAATGAGCAAATCGGTTAATTCTAAGAAAGTTACTGAGAATATAGACCCATGGAAGAAGCGTTTTGACTTTACAGGTAAATATGGTCCTACACTTATGGAGGAGGTTGCTAATTTCGCGTTAGTGGCTGCTCAAGTAGCGAAAGACTTAGAAGGTCAGTTTGATGTAATTCACGCTCACGACTGGTTGACTTATTACGCAGGTATTGCGGCTAAGAAAGTATCTGGTAAGCCTTTAGTTGTGCACATGCACGCTACAGAGTATGACAGAAGTGGTGAAAATGTGAACACTATTGTACATGCTATTGAAAAAGCTGGTATGGGTGCTGCTGATAGAGTTATTGCTGTTAGTCACTTAACTGAGAATATTGTTGTTAACCGTTATGGTATTGATGCTGCAAAAGTTAGTGCAGTTCACAATGCTGTACGTTTCACAGACAAAGAAATTGAAGTAGCTGAAAGAGGCGTTAAAGAGAAAGTTGTTACTTTCCTAGGTCGTATTACTTATCAGAAAGGTCCAGAATATTTTGTTGAGGCAGCTGCAAAGGTGCTTGAGAAAAACAAAAATGTACGTTTCGTGATGGCTGGTAGTGGAGACATGCTTAACAAGATGATTTTGCGTGTTGCGAAGTTAGGTATTTCTGACAAGTTCCACTTTACTGGTTTCTTAAAAGGTAAAGATGTAGGTAAGATGTTTACTTTAAGTGATGTATACGTTATGCCGTCTGTAAGTGAGCCATTTGGCATTTCTCCACTTGAGGCTATGCGTTCGAATGTACCTGTTATCATCTCAAAACAGAGTGGTGTTGCTGAGGTGTTGGATTATGCTATAAAAGTTGACTATTGGGATGTAGATGCTTTAGCAGATGCTATGAATGGTCTTCTAGAGTACCCTGCTTTGTCTGATATGTTTATCACTAAAGGACAAGAAGAGGTTACTAATATGAAATGGAACGCTGCATCTAAGAAAATCAAAGATGTTTACGAGGCAGCTTGCGGATTAAAATAATACATACAAATTTAAATAAATAATATAAAGCTATGAAGAGTGTTTGTTTATATTTTCAGATACATCAGCCACAAAGATTGAAAAAATATCGTTTCTTTGATATAGGAAAAGATTCTATGTATCTTGATGATTACCTAAATAGATCAATTATTAACCGTGCTGCTTACGAGTGTTATGCACCTATGAATGAGCTTATCAAGCAAAGTATAGAGCAGTATAAAGGCGACTTTAAGGTAAGTTTTTCAATCAGTACTTTGGCTATCGAGCAAATGAAAGCATACGAGCCTGATGTATTAGAAAGTTTTAAAGAATTAGCGGCTACAGGATGTGTAGATTTCGTTGCTGAGACTTCAGCATATTCTTTAAGTTCTTTAGTTTCTAAGGACGAGTTCCAACGTGAGGTTAAAAATCACTGTGAGACTATAGAAAAAGAATTTGGTATCAAACCTACAACTTTTGTAAACACTGAGCTTGTTTATTCTGACGTTATTGGTGAGTATGTAGCTGAATTAGGTTTCACTACTATGGTTACTGAGGGTGCTAGACACATCTTAGGCCACAAGAGTCCTAACTTTGTATACGTAAACGCTGTAAATCCTCGTTTAAAACTTCTTTTAAGAAACTCTGATTTAAGTGATGATTTAAGATATAGATTCTCTGAAGAGGCTTGGTGTGAATATCCATTAACAGCAGATAAATTTGCTGATTGGGTTTCTAAAAACGAAGGTGACATTGTTAATATCATCGTTGATTACGAAACATTTGGTGGTTATCAAAAATCAAGCACAGGTATTTTTGATTTCTTCAAAGCATTTGTTGGTGACGTAGTTGCTAGTGAGGGTGCACAATTTAACACACCTGCTGAAGCTGCTAAAGACGTACCTCCTATTGCAATTCTACACGTTCCTTACACTATCTCTTGGACTGGTGATGAAAAAGACGTTAGTGCTTGGTTTGGTAATGACTTACAAAAAGATGCTATTGAAAAATTATACGCATTAAAAGATAGAGTATTAGCAATTGCTGATGAAAACTTGTTATATGTTTGGGAATTCCTAAAAACTTCAAATCACTTCTACTACATGAGTACAAAATTGTTCTCTGAAAATGCAGTTAGTGATGCAAGTCCTTACGATTCTCCTTATGATGCATTTATCAACTATATGAATGTTCTAACTGACTTCGAAAGACTAATTTCTGAAAAAGAATAATTTGCTCGTAGAAGCCAAAAGAAATAAATAAAGAAAAGACAAGAAAAAAGGTCAGTGCTAAAAGTACTGACCTTTTTTGATAATAATTAATTACGACAAGCGTGGAAATCTTTCACAAATATTGCGCAAAACCTTACTATTGATTTTGTCCATTATGCCCCGAATTACTATTTTCTTTTATGTTTATTTTCTTGTTTTCAGACACGTTACTGTATCCATAACCGTAATCAAACATATCCGTAGTAAAACCATATTTATGGTAGCCATAATAGCCTTTACCTTCATACTTAACGTCATTAAGCAGGATACACATATTATTATATTTTCCGCTGTTATACGCATTCTGAATCTCAGGTAATAAATGTTTGTCAAGCAGACGAGCACGAATAACAAAGATAGTGCTATTACAGTAAGGAGCAATAATTGCTGAGTCAGGTAAAATATCAATTGGAGGACAGTCAAAGAAGATGTAATCATATCTTGTTTGTAGGTCAGCCATTAAATCCTTAAATCTATTAGAAAGTAACAGTTCTGAAGGATTTGGAGGTACA
>JAWXTP010000029.1:0-28611 GCA_044433415.1 Rikenellaceae bacterium | reverse complement strand
GGATTGAAAACAAGCTAAATAATCGTCCTCGTAAAAGACTCGGATACCTCACACCAAATGAAAAATTTAAACAAATTATTAATATGAATTCAGTTGCATTTGCAGGTTGAATTCAGCGTTTAAGAAAACTACTATTACCTAATTCTTTAGAGATTATATCACAGGGTGCATTCTTTGACTGTATTAACATTTATGAGATAACTATACCAAAATCAGTAACACTAATTGCTACTTCTGCCTTTGAAAGTTGTACCGCCTTGGAAAGCGTTTCTATAGAAAGTACAGAAATTACATTGCGCCACCGTGCTTTCGCAAACTGTATTATACTTTATTCTGTAAAAATTAAAGGTAAGGTAGTAGAAATTGGAAATGGGGTCTTTCTTGACTGCCTAGATCCTAAACTTGCAACAAAACAGTTTAAGTAAAATTAATGTTTCAATAAAAACGTTAATTTTTGAAATTAATACAAAACCACAAGACACAAAAAAAGTATCCTTTTTCAAGAATACTTTTTTGTCGGGGTACCAGGATTCGAACCTGGGACCCCCTGCTCCCAAAGCAGGTGCGCTAACCGGACTGCGCTACACCCCGAAAGTGTGGTCTAAAAGCCTTTACTTTTCTAAAGGGAAGTTCTAATAATTGGTTTTATCCAATTTTAGAGTCTCCTTAACAAGTCGGGGTACCAGGATTCGAACCTGGGACCCCCTGCTCCCAAAGCAGGTGCGCTAACCGGACTGCGCTACACCCCGAAAAGTAAAATGGCGGAGAGAGAGGGATTCGAACCCCCGGTGCCTTGCAGCACAACGGTTTTCAAGACCGCCGCATTCGACCACTCTGCCATCTCTCCGGGCACAAAGGTAGATATTTTAGTATTAACTGCAAATTTTTTTGCATTTTTTTTTCACCTTTTTTTCACCTTTATTGTTTAACTATTATAAATCAACAAATTAGATGCGAAAAAAAATTACATGAAAAATGGCATTTTTTGCGAAATAAGCCCAAAAAACACCATTTTTTAAAATTATTTTTTAGAAGTTTCCGTTACATTCTTATCTTTAACTCCTCTTCAATGCGCAATAATTGATTATATTTTGCCATTCTATCGCTTCTACTCATAGAACCTGTTTTAATTTGACCTGCTCCTGTAGCCACTGCGATATCTGCAATAGTAGTATCTTCTGTTTCTCCTGAGCGGTGAGAAATTATAGTTGTATACCCTGCCTTATGCGCCATATCTATGGCATCTAGGGTTTCAGTAAGTGTTCCTATTTGATTTACTTTTATAAGCACAGAGTTTGCACAACCTTGTTCTATACCTTTTTCTATAAAATGTACATTAGTAACAAACAAATCATCACCCACTAATTGACAGCGGTCACCTATTCTTTCTGTTAACATTCTCCAGCCGTCCCAATCTGTTTCAGCCATCCCGTCCTCTATAGAATCTATTGGATATAAATCTAACAAATCTTCTAAGTAGTCAACCTGTTCTTGAGAGGACAATTTACGTCCACGAGCTCCTTCAAAGATAGTATAATCATACATTTCATCTTTATAAAATTCGCTAGCAGCACAATCCATAGCTATTGAGATATCTGCTTCATCAGCTTTACGCCCTGCTGTATATCCTGCATCTGAAATAGCTTTTAATATTACTTCTAAAGCCTCTTCTGTACCTTTTAGTGTAGGTGCAAAACCGCCTTCATCACCCACGGCTGTAGACAACCCTTTTTCCTTAAGAACTTTTTTAAGACTATGAAAAACCTCTGCCCCCATCTGTAAGGCTTCTTTAAATGTAGATGCACCTATGGGTCTAATCATAAATTCTTGAAAAGCTATAGGTGAATCTGAATGAGAACCTCCATTTATGATATTCATCATAGGTACAGGCATAATTTTAGTATTAACACCTCCTATATAGCGATACAAAGGGATATTTAAAGTTTTTGCAGCAGCATGAGCCACAGCTAGTGACACCCCCAATATAGCATTAGCACCCAAACTACTTTTCGTAGGCGTTCCATCAAGTTCTATAAGTATCTCGTCAATTTTCATTTGCTGAGTAACATCACAACCTATAAGTCTTTCAGCAATAATTTTATTAACATTATGCACTGCACGTTCCACGCCCAAACCGCCAAAACGTTTCACATCAGAGTCGCGCAATTCGACTGCTTCATTCACCCCTGTAGAAGCACCTGAAGGCACAGAGGCACGTCCTATAATATTATCTACAGTCATCACCTCAACCTCTACTGTTGGGTTACCTCTTGAATCAAGAATTTCTCTTGCTGTTACTGATAAAATTGATCTCATATAATTTATTTTTAGTGTTTAAATTCCAACTAACCTATACCTTTGTCAATTATATTCCTATTGACTTGCTCTTCCTCTTGCTCTATCTTCTTGGTCTGTTTCAATAATTTATCCTGAAACACAGCAGTTATATAAGCCGTAAAAATAGGAAATAACAGCATACCTAAAGCAGCCAATATAAATGATAAAGATTGCCCTATACGGGTTTTACCATAAATATTACTCCCCACAGTAGTAAGATTCATACAAGCCCAAGTAAAAGCGCTCCAGAAATCCTCTACCATAGGGTTTAGTCCTTTTTCTAACTGATAAAACAACAAGCTACAAAAATAAGTAAACGCCAATATTACAATCAGGTAAGAAAAAAATAGAGTCTGTACCTTTCTTAGAGGACTCCACCGTATCACTATAATAAGAGACTGCCCCCCTCGAATAAAAGGAACAAAGTGTACTAAAAGATTCTCAAAATTTGACAATTCCACATGCATATAATGTGAAATATTCAAAAAAGGAATAGCGCTAACAAGAAATATCAAATTAGAAAAAAAGTATTTCATCTTAGTATTACTATAATAGAATCGTATCCAGAAATCCATAAATGTTATTACACAAGCAATAGCCATAATATTTAATGTCCATTGTAAAGGTATATTCACTTCTGGGTATATAGTATTTACAGATACCAACACTATAATTACAATACCTACTAGCAGAACTAATATATTTAGTACACTTAAAAAAGGTTTCATTCTACTCTACCTCTATTATTTTAGAGCCATAAATATTAATACCTAGCGCGTTTGCTATCCTCTTGATTGCAGCTTGTGCACGTACTGAATTCCCCGAAGCATCTAGACGAGGGGAGAAAGCCGCTATCCCAAATTGTCCAGGAATAACCCCCATAATGCCACCTCCAACACCAGTTTTTGCAGGCACTCCACTTTCATACATCCAGTTACCTGTATGCTCATAAAACCCTACTGTTGCCATCAACGATGTAGTCTTAGGTGCTAATTCTCTAGGGAAAACTTCTTCTTTTGATACAGGGTTCACACCCCCAAAAGCTATAGTTGCCGCAGCAATAGCTAACTGTTCTGTTGTTACTCCTAAGGAACATTGACGAGTATATAAATCTAAAGACAACTCAGGGTCATCATATATTCTATCAAACCTTTTTAATAACCATGCTATAGACCTATTATTAAAATTAGTCTCACTCTCTGAGTCATACAAATCTTTTATAAGCACTACTTCACTAGCACACAAATCATTAAACATATTAACTATTTGTTTCCACTTTTCCTCAGAATCACCTATAGGCTCTACCATACTCACTGCTGCTATAGCTCCCGAATTAACCAAAGGCGTTGAAGGATGACTGTTTTCTAATAAAATAGCCATTATAGAATTAAAAGGTAAGCCCGTAGCATCAGCACCTATTTTGTGCAGCACCTTTTTTGCTCCACACTGTTTCATAGCAAGAATAGCAGTAAACACTTTAGAAACAGATTCCACCCCAAATACATAATCTGAATCACCTAAAGAAATTATCCGCCCATCAGAGGTCACCAAAGACAAACCGAACAATTCAGAATCTATCTCGTCTAAAAAAGGTATGTAATCAGCATTCTTTCCTTCTTTTAGTTTTTTCACATCATCAAAAACTGTCTTTGCGACTAGTTCTAACTTTTCAAATGTCACTATCTCTTTATCCATATACAAATAATAATTAATAATTAACACAAGAGATAGACACTAAAGTTCACTCTCAAAAGGTTCAATCTCAGCATTAGCATCTTTCCACGATGGTTTTCTTACTGAATATATTATAAAAGGTGCTACAACAACCAAAATAGCTCCACCTATCAACACTATAAACCACGTACTATCACTTATCGACCCCTTAAACATTGAAGGCATAATAAAGCTAAGAATAAAAGCAAGTAATGAACCTAGGAAACCTACTCCTGCAACTATCCACATCAATAAATTAGAAGATTTACCCACAGCAAAAGGTCTTTCCATTTTAGGCATTTTATAACGTAAAATTATAGCCGAAATAAACATTAACATATACATGATAAGATACAGCAACACTGTAAGCTGTGACAAAATCTGATAGAAAGACTGAACGGAAGGCATAACAACAAACAAAAGACCTAGAACCGTCACTACACTACCCTGAATAAGTAGAATATTACGTTGAACACCATTCTTATTAGTTTTTTGAAAGAATGGAGGTAAATACCCAGCTTTACCTACAGTAAAAATACCACGCGAAGGACCTGCTACCCATGTCAACACCCCTGCTAGTACACCAAAGGCTAGAGCAACAGCCATAATAGGACCTGCCCAAGAGATATGCAGAAATTTAAAATAACTATCAAACCCTACAAGCAAACTTTGAGTCAGATTTATTTTATCGGAAGGAATAATAAGTCCTAAAGCAAAAGTTCCTAACACAAAAATAACTACCGTAATAAAGGAACCTAAGAAAATAGCTTTGGGGTAATTCTTCCCTGGATTATCCACTTCTAATACATGAATACCCATCATCTCCATACCAGCATAAAACAGAAAAATACTAGAAGCCAACACCAAACCATTTACAGAAGTGATATCAGGGAAAAAATTACCATCAAAGTTCATATAGACATGACCACCGCCTATAAGATATATAATTCCAAAAACAATCAACAAACCAGCAGGAATAATAGTCCCTACCATAGCTCCTATTTTTGAGACTTTACCAACCCAGCCCATACCTTTTAAAGAAATAAAAGTTGCAAGCCAATAAATAGCCAACACTACAACTAGGGTAAACATTTTATTACTTGCCATAGCAGCATCACTCACCTCATTAGTACCTATAAACGCTAAAGACACCGCACCAAATGTTAAAACTGTAGGAAACCAAATTGTACTTTCTATCCACTGTAGGAAGATAGCCAAAAAACCTAGACGTGTACCCATTGCTTCGCCTACCCATCTAAAAACACCACCTTGTTTATTTGCAAACATAGAAGCTAGCTCTGCCGCAACTAGCGCTGTTGGAATAAGAAACACTACAGCTGCAAAGAGATAATAGAATGCTGACGACAACCCATAAATTGCTTGTGAAGGAAGCCCCCTAAGTGAGACTACAGCCGCAACATTCATTATTGCAAGAGTCATGACACTTAACTTAAGAGTTGTATTGCCCGATTTGTTTGAATTTGCCATAAAACCTTATTTTAAATTAATATTTATGGGGAGTTCTAGAAGTTCCCCCTAAGGGTTTTCTTTCAACTTTCATACCAAACATAACACGACTCAACTTCCGTATTTGGCACATAAATTGAACCATAAACCTAAATTTTAAAAACATTATCATGGAAAAAGAAAAATGTAATTGCACGGAAAGCGGATGCATCTGCTGTGAGAACACTCCTATTTTTGGTTCACCTGAAGAATCTCGTATAGCTCCAAAATATGAGATTCCTAAAAAATCTATGAGCGGTGAGTTTGCCTATCAAATTGTACATGACGAAGCTATGCTAGATGGAAACTCTAGACTAAACCTAGCAACCTTTGTCACTACGTGGATGGACGATTATGCACGTCGTATTATGACCGAGAATATGGACAAAAATATGATAGACAAAACCGAATATCCTCAAACTGCTGAGATAGAACGACGCTGCGTAAACATTATTGCCAAGCTATGGAACTCCCCAGAAGCTAAAGACGAACAATATTGTATGGGAACAAGTACTGTAGGCTCATCAGAGGCTTGTATGTTAGGAGGAATTGCGGCTCTTAAACGTTGGCAAAAAAGTAGAAAAGAAAAAGGACTTCCTACTGACAAACCTAACTTTGTCATCACTAGCTGCTTTCAGGTAGTATGGGAAAAATTTGCTATTTATTGGGATGTTGAATTGCGTGCTGTACCTATTACAACTGAAAAATTATCTCTTACAGCTGAAGATGTCATAAAATATTGTGACGAAAATACTATCTGTGTTGTCCCTATCATGGGAGTTACCATTACAGGTTTCAATGAAGATGTGCAAGCGATAAACGATGCTTTAGAAAAATTAAATAATGAAACAGGTTGGCAGATTCCTATACATGTTGATGCTGCAACTGGTGGTTTCATCTTACCGTTTACTCAACCAGATTATGTATGGGACTTCCGTCTAAAATGGGTATACTCAATTAGTGTATCGGGGCATAAATTCGGGTTAGTATATCCAGGTGTAGGTTGGGTAGTATGGAAAGACAAAACCCTTCTTCCTCAAGAAATGAATTTTGAGGTTAACTACTTAGGTGCTTCTGTTCCTAGTATTTCTATTAACTTTTCACGCCCTGGAAACCAAGTCTTAGCGCAATACTACCAACTAGTTCGCCTAGGTTTTGACGGCTATAGAAAAATACAACAAAGTGCATTAAATGTATGCCTTTACTTGCGCGGCAAATTAGCAGAATTTGGCATCTTTGAGTTTCTTTCAGAAGACACACCTAACCCTTTGTTTGTATGGAAGTTAAAAGAAGACAAAAACAGAAAGTGGACTCTTTATGACCTATCAGATGCTTTACATGTAGAAGGTTGGCAAATCCCTGCTTACACCATGCCTGAATCTCTAACAGATGTTATTATTATGCGCATAGTGGTAAGGCAAGGTATGTCTATGGATTTAGCAGATCTCCTTATTGACAACATGAAAGTGTGTGTAAATGAATTAAACACTCTCAAAGAACCTACAAATAGTGCTTTAGATCACAACTACAAGGGAAAACACAGATTCTCTCACATCAAATAACAAAAACAGCCCCGCTAACACGGGGCTTTTATATGAGGAGTCAAAAATGTTAAATGTTATCTTTAGTATAAAAGATGATTTTATTATTCTTACAGCAGGTGTAATTGCAGGATTTGTGAGTGAAATAGGTGCAGCGGGTTCTATAATTGCACTACCTATGCTTATCTCCTTAGGAATACCCCCAGTCATTGCAAATGGCACGAACAGAATAGCCAACTTTTCTTTATACACGTCAGCTTACGGTTATTATGCATATAAAAACCATGAATTTCTAACACCTAAATATTTATTCCCCCTAGGTATACCTATTATTATAGGAGCTACACTAGGGTCTATCACAGCGAATTTAATCTCAGATTCCATAACGCATTATATAATTGTAGCATTATCTTTAATATTTATTATATTCAATACTCGAACAAACATTAGGGAAGATATAGTTAAATCAACAACAAAAATAAACATTACTATATCACATTTTACAATCCTCTTAGGAGCTGGGTTTTATGCAGGTCTTATACAATCAGGCATGACTTATATAATATTCTACACCCTAGCAAACATAATGTTAATAGACTTCAACACAGCCAAATACCTAAAATTCTTTTTTAGCATGTTAGCTACTGTAGTTTCACTTATAGTATTCATATTTTATGCTAATATTAATTATAGGGTAGGTGTCATCTTACTAATTGGTGGCGCTATAGGTGGTTGGCTAGGGAGTATAGAGATGCAGAGGTGGAGTCCAAAGAAAGATAAAGAAGTAATAAAACTAATAACCATCTTCTCTTTGTTATACTTCTTCATCTTTGTTGCTAAACATTACAAATTAATTTGTGAGAACATCTAGGGGATTTCTAATAAAAAATAGTACTTTTGTCGTTCGAATTATTAGAACGTTCCTATATGAAAACGAATAAGAGAAACAGTGACAAACAAGGCATAGATAACGTCGTAACTAACGTTACGAACCAAAAAAACATATTAAAATTAATTAACAGTAGTGCAAAACGTATTTCGCTTAACGGTTTAATATGTTCTGCTCTTTCGCTTGTTGTAAAAGCAGTAAGTTCTAAAACCAAGGGTATACATATAGTAATTCTAGATAGTAAAGATGATGCTGGATATTTCTATTGGGACTTACACAACTTTATAGAAGAATCTAAACTACTATTTTTCCCTACAGGATATACGCGCTCAATTATCTACGGTCGTGAAAACGCATCAGGCATAGTACAACGAACTGCTGTGATATCTGCTCTTAAAAACTATAAAAAAGGTGACAATCTAGTAATATGCACCTACCCAGAAGCTATATCTGAGAAAGTAGTTACATCAAAAGAACTAAACAGCAAATCTTTCATAATAAACAAGGGTGACAAATTAAAACAACAAATTATTATAGATATGTTGTTAGAATTTGGGTTTGCACGCGTAGATTTTGTTCATGAACCAGGACAATTTTCTGTTCGTGGGGGAATCATTGATATCTTCTCTTTCTCATCAAACTACCCTGCACGTTTAGATATGTTTGGTGACGAAATAGAATCTATACGTAGTTTTGATATTAACTCTCAACGTTCGGTAAACTCTTTAGATTATATAGATGTTATTGCAAACCTCAAATACAGTAATGAAGTAGAAGAACTTATATCTATCACAGGTTTTATAAATGACAAATGCAAAAACGATGATTTTTATCTATGGGCAGACCGTCCAACACACATAATTAAAAAAATTGGTGACACTAAAAATAAATTTCTTAAAAATGCGTTAGAGAAAAATAATCAAGACTTTGAAAAAGCCAAACATTATGTAACGGGAGTAAATGAGTTCTACCAACAAATCAAGGATTCTCACATATTTACGGTACGAGATACTTTTGTTGAGCTACAGTCTGAGGAAGAACTGTTCTTTGATATTAATCCACAACCGTCATTTAATAAAAACTTTGAGCTTTTAATTAAAGCATTAAAAGAGAACACAGACAAGGGGTATAAGAATTATATTATTACCGAAAATAAAGCTCAAGTTGAACGACTAGAAAATATTTTCTACTCTTTAGGTATTAAAACATCTATTTTTGAAAATATCTCTCTTACTCTTCATGAAGGGTTTATTGACAATGATAATAAAGTATGTTTTTATACTGACCACCAGATTTTTGAACGTCATCACCGCTACCGTATAGGTAACGAATTGCCAAAATCTGAGGCTATGTCAATAAGCGAATTAAACGCTCTTAGACCTGGAGACTTTGTTACTCACATAGACCATGGCGTTGGACGTTTTGGAGGACTTATACGCTCTGAGGAGAATGGGAAAATGCAGGAACTTATCAAACTGGTTTATAAAGACGGAGATATTCTTCTTGTAAACGTACATTCCCTTCATAAAATCTCTAAATTTAAAGATGCTGAAAATGGTATTAACGTAAAGGTACATAAATTAGGTTCAGGTACATGGCAAAGGCTGAAATTAACAACAAAAAATAAGATTAAGGATATAGCCAAAGATCTTATTAAGTTGTATGCTGAAAGAAAAGCCTCTAAAGGATTTGCATTTTCGCATGACACTTACTTACAAAATGAACTCGAAGCGTCTTTCATATATGAAGATACTCCTGACCAAGAAAAGGCTACAAGAGATTTTAAGAAAGATATGGAAACGCCTCAGCCTATGGATAGATTAGTGTGTGGCGATGTTGGCTTTGGAAAAACCGAAATTGCTATACGTGCAGCATTTAAAGCTGCAACTGACGGCAAACAAGTTGCAGTATTAGTACCAACGACCGTACTTTCTTTACAGCACTATCGCACTTTCTCACGAAGATTAAAAGAGTTTCCTATAACTATAGAAAACTTATCTCGTGTTAAGACAGCTAAGCAAACCAAAGAAATTTGTGAGAAACTAAAAAAAGGACATGTAGACATCCTTATAGGAACACATAAGATATTAGGAAAAGGTGTTGAATTTAAAGACCTTGGATTATTAATTGTTGACGAAGAACAGAAATTTGGTGTTGCAGCTAAAGAAAAGTTAAGAACTATAAAGCAAAATGTAGATACATTAACACTTTCTGCTACTCCTATACCTAGAACTTTGCAGTTTTCACTTATGGGTGCACGAGATTTGTCAATTATTAACACTCCTCCACCTAACAGGCAACCTGTAGAGACTATAGTTCACGAATTTAACACGGCTTTAATAAAAGAAGCTATAGAGGAAGAACTGTCACGCAGTGGTCAGGTCTATTTTTTGCATAACAAAGTGCAATCCATAGAACACATAAGCTCTGTTATTAAAGATCTTGTTCCAGATGCTCGAATAGCTATAGCTCATGGTCAAATGCCAGCTGACAAGCTAGAAAAAATAATGATGGATTTTATTTATGGCGAATACGATATACTTGTTGCGACAACTATTATAGAATCAGGAATAGACATAGAAAATGCTAATACTATGATAATAAATAATGCTCACAACTTTGGATTAAGCGATCTACACCAACTTCGCGGTCGTGTAGGGCGTACAAACAAAAAAGCATATTGTTATCTTCTAACACCTCAAGATACTTTGATACCTGAAATCGCTGCTAGGAGACTTAAAGTTATAGAAGACTTTAGTGACTTAGGTTCAGGATTTAACATTTCTATGCAGGATTTAGATATACGTGGTGCAGGAAATATATTAGGCGGTGAACAAAGTGGATTTATTTCAGATATAGGATACGAAACCTATCAGAAAATCGTCACAGAAGCTATGATGGAACTTAAAGAAGAGAACTACATAGCAAATACTGACGAAAACAATGATACTAGCGACAATGAGGACAATATCTTATGTGGTAGCGAATTTGTATCCGACTGTAGAATAGATATAAGTAGTGAGGCTTACATTCCTGATGAGTATGTAAGTCAAACGAACGAAAAAATCAAACTTTACAAAACCATAGATAGTATTACAACAGAAGAACAAGCTAACGAAATTAGAGAAATGTTAAGAGACCGATTTGGCGAGATTCCAAAAGTCACAGACGAGCTTCTTAACGTTGCTATTCTTAGGAAGATAGCTATATCTTTAGGTTTTGAGAAAGCGATAATAAAAAATGGTTACTTTATATTAGATTTTGTTAGTAATAGCAAATCTCAATATTATGACAAACCTTTATTCTCTAGAATAATGAGCACTATACCTCAAATGGGGATTGGTTTCAAACTTAAACAAACCACAAATAGACTCTTTATTACTATTAGTGCAGTAAGAGATGTTAGTGCAGCACTGAGGATTATTACTGATTTTAGTGAGAAAATTATAAATAATAAGATGAAGTAAATTATATATGAATTTAGTAATTGACGTGGGTAATACCCTCACAAAAGTTTATGTTTTTTCAGATGATAAAATTATGTTTTCTGAAAAATATAAAAAACTATATACTACTGATATAGAGCACGTTTTAAACAACCACAAGGAAGTTAAACATGCTATTATATCTAGTGTTGGTGCTACATGTGAAAAAACTTTTTTGTATTTATTAGATAGATTTAAAGAAAATTTTATTATTTTTAGCAAAAATACTATTCTAAAAATTAAAAATGATTATTTAACTCCTGATACATTAGGAGTTGATAGGCTAGCCGCTGCTGAAGGAGCTTGTACTCTCTTTGGTACCGACAAAAATATGCTTATTGTTGATTTTGGAAGCGCCATAACAATAGATATTGTTGAAAAAGGGCATTTTATCGGTGGAAATATATCTCTAGGAGCTGCTCTCCGCTTTAAAGCTCTTAACGACTACACTGAGAAATTACCTCTTAAAGAATTAACAGAAGAATTTTCATTAGTTGGTTATTCTACTGATAGTGCTATACAAAACGGGGTTATTAACTCTATTATTTTCGAAATCGAAGGCTATATTAAGCGGTTTGAGCAAGAATATGGAGAAATAATGATTATTTTTACTGGTGGAGACGCAAATTATTTTGCTAATAAATTAAAAAATGCGATATTTGCAGTTTCAGACTTAGTCCCCATTGGGTTAAATAGTTTAGTTAATAAAACATAATACATATTAGTATTACAAAAATATAATATAAAGAATGATTTTATAATCATTAGTTGGTGTGGAAGTTTTGAGATACTTACGATTATGAATCTTTCTTTTAGTAAAATAAAATTAATATCTTCACTTAACTGAAGATAAATTTATAAAATTTGGTATGAAGTTCACTGGAACATTAAAATTAATTATAGTATTGTTTACATTAGTTTTTGTAAACGCAAATTATACAATAGCACAAAACAGTTCAGGTAATGTATTATCTCCTTATACTTTTTATGGATTAGGAGAACTTGACGGCCAAGGAACAGCTGCTATTCAGGCTATGAGCGGTACTTCAATAGCGGTTAAAAACCCTTATATTGTTAATACTAGCAACCCAGCAGCATATACCGTTGCTCCAGCACAGACAATGTTATTCTCTTTTGGTATGATGGGGAATAACCAATATTTAAAATCTGATACTGGTGGACAAACTAGCAACAACAACTTTACTCTTAGCGATTTAGCTATGCAGTTTCCTATAGCTAAGAATGTGGGTGCAGCCTTATCTTATTCTCCGTATTCGTCAGTTGGCTATAAAATAGGCATAACTGACACTAACGAGGATTATTTGACAGATATAGGTCAAATTACATACAACTATTTAGGCTCTGGTGGCATCGCCCTTGTAAAAGCAGGTATTGCTTGGGCTCCTATCAAAGGTTTATCTGTTGGTGCAAATATGATTAACTATTTTGGTAACATTAATAGAACTTCTGCTGTTTCTATATACTCAGTTACTTCACAAAACACTGTTTATAGAACAACTTATTCTACAAAGGACAGCTATATTAATAAATATGGTGGTGAGATTGGGGTACAATATGATGTAGACCTTAAACATAATAGATATTTAACATTTGGTGCAGTTTATGCTCCTAAATTAAGTGCTAGCATAGAAGAGACAGAAAATATTTACACAACAAGTAATAGTTTAGCTGACTCTGTGCTGTATGAAGAAAGTTATACTAATTTAACTATACCTACAAAGGTATCGTTTGGTGTAGCTTATAGAACTTCAAAAGTAACTATAGCAGCTGACTATGTTTATCAAGATTGGACAGGTGCTATGGAATTTAATAGTGCTGACAACGTATCATTAACTGATATGCATGAGGTTAGTGCAGGCTTTGAGTATACTCCAAATAAGTTTGACTTAAGAAATCATTTTAAACGTTGGACTTATAGAGCAGGATTAAAGGCTTCTAATTCTTATATGATGTTTAACAATAATCGTATTAAGGAATATTCAGGAAGTATAGGTCTTGGTATACCTTTACAACGTGGAGGGGGTTCGTTGCTTAATCTTGCAGCTGAAGCAGGAACAAGAGGTTCTTCAGCAACTAGCTCAGTTTTAGATGAAAAATATTTTAAGATAAGTATTGGATTTACTTTCTTCACTGCCAAAGAATGGTTTGTAAGACATAAATTCAAATAGACCTTAAATGGCCTATAATGTACTAAAGTAAACTCTTGACCTTAAGGAATTTTCTATTAGTGAGTACACTTGTACCCACCAATAGAAAATTCCTTAAATAAAAATTTAATTGACACATAATTAAAATTAAATAGATATTAAGATGAAACTAAAATTTTTACTTGTTATTGGCTTGTTCGCGACAGCCACAACATCAGTCTTTTCTCAAGAACAAGACTTTAGCGCACCTCAGTACGCAAAGTATGGAGACACTCCTGAAATCAGAAAAGAGAACATTATGAAGTATAACTTCTTCACAGAAGCTTATAAACTTCAACAGTACAATGAAGCTGCTGTTTATTTAAATCAACTTATTAGTACTGCTCCTAAAGCTGGTGCTAACTTGTACATTATGGGTCGTAATATTTACAACTCTAAAGTTGCTGGTGCTAAAACTCCTGCTGAAAGAAACGCTTACATAGATACAGTTTTCACTATCTATGACCTACGTATTGAACACTTTGGTAATAGCCCAAAACAAGGTACTAGTTATATCCTTAACAAAAAAGCTAAAGATGCTATCTCTTATATTCCAGAAGATTTAGACAGACTTGACGAAATTACAAAAGCTGCATTTGACGCTAATCAAGGAGCTCAAGACTTAGAACTTATTCAAGGCTACTTTAACCTTATTGCTGAAAACTATATGGTTGACAACATTGAAGCTGACTACTTACTTGACAAATATGAATATCTATCAACAATTTTAGACGCAGATAATAGTGCTGAAAAAGATGAAGCTAAAAAAGTTGTTGATGCTTTATTTATTCAAAGTGGTGCTGCAAGTTGCGAAAACTTAGAAAAAATCTACAAACCTCAATTTGAGGCTGCCCCTTCTAACATTGACCTTGTTAAGAAAATTGCACGTTACCTAGGTCAACAAGAATGTGCTGGTGATTTCAAAAACACTATTGCTGAAGCATACTACAACCTTGAGCCATCTGCTGCTGCTGCTATTTCATTGGCAACTGCTGCTCAACAAGAAGAAAATTTTGAAAGAGCATTTAAATATTATGATGAAGCTATCAATCAAGAACAAGATCCAGAAACTAAATCTAACTACCTTCTAAGAGCTGCAGGTACTGCTTTAATTTCAGGAAGTGCTCGTCAAGCTGCTGACTATGCAAGAAACGCTATTAGTGCTCACGAAACTAACAATGGTGTTGCATACTTCATCTTAGCTCAAGCTCAAGGTGCTGGTTTAACAGCATGTTCTGGCTTTGACAGACAAGCTGCATACTGGCTTATCGTTGACAACTTAGTAAGAGCAAGAAACCTACTTGAAGATGGTGATAGCACAAAAGATAAAGTTAATGAAGCAATCAGCTCTTACTCTGCTGGTTTCCCTTCAGCTGAGGAAGTATTCTTCCGTACATTAACTCCAGGAAACTCTTACACTGTAAGTTGTGGTTGGGTATCAGGAACAACAACTATCCGCGAAAAGAAATAATTTTAATATAAAGTATATAAATAACCTATGGTTATTATAACAAAAATATCATCTAAAAAGGTAGCACTCACATTGTTGAGTGCTATCTTTATTTGTAGTTGCTCAAACGCAATGAAAGGCAATATTGTCATTGATGAATCTTCAAAAATTCCAACAATAACAACAAAAAACCATTCTATAACTTATAGTAAAGATGGAGTTAAATCATATCATTTTTATGCTGACCTTATGGAGCGCTATGAAATTGATCTCGATGAACCTTACATGGAGTTTAAAGAAGGTATACACATAGAAACTTTTGACAGTCTAATGGAGATACGCTCTGAATTAAAAGCAAACTATGCTATCTACTATGAGAAAAAGAAACTTTGGGAAGCTAAAGGCAACGTAGAGGGTAAAAACGTGGATGGCCAACAGATTTTTACAGAACAAATTTTCTGGGACGAAGCAAAAGACTCTGTATACTCAAATGTTGATACCAAAATAATAAGAGGTGACGAGGTGACTATAGGTGCAGGGTTCAAATCTGACGGTGAGTTAAAAAACATAGAATATTGGAGAACTAAAGGTCGTATTCTTTTCGACACTACAAAAACAAGACAAGATTCTTTAAACGTTAACTCTGACTCTTTAAGTGTTAGCGAATAAATAAAACAAACAAAATAACAGTGGAAACAGACTATTTAGATAAAATAATAATTATCTTATGTTCATTAATGGCTTCTGCGTTTTTTTCAGGTATGGAAATAGCGTTTTTATCTTCTAATAAGTTAAAGCTAGAACTGGACAAAAAAGGGAACTCTCTTTTTGGGAATATTGCTGAACTTTTCTCAAAACATTCAGCAGAATATATGACTACAATTCTTATAGGTAACAATATTGCACTAGTTATATATTCTCTAACTATGAGTGTTGTGATAGGTATGTTTTTATCCGACTACACATCACACACAATGTTAATAGAAACTGTTATTTCAACTATTATCATAATATTTTTTGCTGAATTTATTCCTAAATCTGTTGTTAAAACAAACCCTAACTTCTATTATAGAAATTTTTCTTTTCCTGTATTTGTGTTCTACCTAATCTTTTATCCTATATCTAAAATAATTGCTATAGTTTCTAAACTTCTTATGAGTTTAGTAGGTATTAAAATTTCTGAATCTACAGAACAACGTGTTTTTGACAAGGGTGACCTTGTTAACCTAGTAGAAGATATTTCTTCTGTCTTGGACGAAAAAGATCATAAAGAATATAAAGAAATGGTAATTTTTCAAAATGCCCTAGATTTTTCTGATCTTCGTGTTAGAGACTGTATGATTCGACGAGTAGACATTGAGGCTATGGACATCGAAAGTAACATAGAAGACGTAAAAAAGAAACTTATAGATACTAAATTCTCACGATTGCCTATCTTTGACGAATCTATAGATAATATAATAGGTTATGTTAACATCAAAGATTTTTTTAAGGGTGTAAAGCCTCTTAAAGAAATGATACTAGAACCTTTATATGTACCTGAAACCAAAAAAGCTCAGACTTTGTTAGCAACATTCATTAAAAACAAAAGTTCACTAGCTATAGTTCTCGATGAATTTGGAGGAACGGCAGGGATGATTACTATTGAAGATATACTAGAGGAAATATTTGGAGAGATAGAAGATGAACACGATTTAACAACACTAATTGAATATAAAGCAAACGAAAATGAATATGTTTTTTCTGGTAGAATAGAAGTTGAATATATAAACAAGAAATATCCTCTTTCTATTCTTGAGAATGAAGAATACGATACTATAGCTGGTTACATTATTTTTAACAATAAAGGCCTTCCAAAGCAAGGCGATGAAATCACAATTGACAAATACAAATTTAATATAATTAAAATGAGTAGTTCAAGAATTGATTTAATAAAGATAACAATATAACCGAACTTTTAAACCGTAATTCTTATGGGGAGTTCTAACAATTGGTTTTATTCGATTTTGTATTTAGAAGTTTTAGATTTGGAATTTTCAAAATAATGGCATAGTGGCTCCTATGACATATTTTAAAAATTTCAAAGATGAAATTTATAAATCTAAAAGCGTTAAAATCCAATTTTTAGAAGTTCCCTTATATAAGGAAACTTCTAAAAATAACAATATTTAACATCATATAATTGGAATATCGAACTTTTTTGTATATTTGTGGTTCCGTTAGTATATATTTATGGTATTAAACTTTGATTTTTATCTAATTATACACATTCAAATCAAAAGTAAAATACTAATATACAAACTATTACAAATGAATTAATAATTTAAAAACCTTAAAATAAATGGCAGCATTAAACACATTAAGAACTAAAGGTGGCGTTGTAGTAGCAGTAGTTATTGCAATCTCACTTCTAGCTTTTTTACTTGGAGACCTAACTTCAAATGGTAATAGCCTATTTAATTCTTCGAAAATGAGTGTAGGAGAAATAAATGGCAAATCTATTAGTTACAACGACTATTTAGAAAAAGTTAATTATTTAACAGAAGTACAAAGAATTATTTCTGGACAAGAATCTATCAACGAACAACAATCTGAGGCAGTAAAAGTCAGTGCTTGGGAACAAACAGCTATCGAAAATTCTTTCGATGAATCTTTTGAAAATCTTGGTATGATTATTTCAGACACAGAATTAGTAGATATGGCTGATGGAGAATACATCTCACCTGTTTTACTACAGTTCTTTACTAATCAAGAATATGGTTTATATGATTATAATGCAGTACGTTCTTTCGTTGCAAATCTTGATCAAGACCAAACTGGCAGAAGCCGTTTCCTTTGGAACTACATGGAAACAGAAATGCTTACAGAACGTCTTAGAAGCAAATATCTAACATTAATTCAAAAATCAGTTTTCGCTAACAACATTGAAGTTGAAAACGCTGTAAAAAATGCAGATACTTCTTATGATATTTCTTATGTTGGCAAATCTTTAACTACTATTGCTGATTCAACTATTAACATCACAGAGGCTGACTACAAAAAATATTATGACGAACACAAACGCCTTTTCAAACAAGTTGAATCTCGTGATATAGAGTATGTAGTTTTTGATGCTCTTCCTTCTTCTAGCGATTATGCAGAAGCTGCTAAAGAAGCTAACACTTTAGCTAGTGAATTAGCAACTGCTGAAAATGTAGAACAATTTGTTAATTTAAATTCTGATTCTAAATACGTAGACGCTTATTATAGCGCTGCTGAACTTAGCTCTTCACTTCGTGATTTTGCTATGAACTCTGCAAAAAATGATATTTACGGACCAGTTCTAGAATCTGACGTATATACTATTGCTCGTTTCTTAGATAATAAAATGCTTCCTGACAGTGTAGGTTTCAGACAAATTATTTTTGCTCAAGGTACTGATTTAATCGCTGACAGTGTTTTAACTGCTATTAAAGGTAAAAAATTATCTTTCAATGATGCAGTGGTTCAATTCTCTCTTGACAAACAAACTCCAGGTGGTAATGTAGGAACTATTGCTCTTAACGGACTTGTTGGCATAGGTGATATGTATACAAAAATTGGTAGCTCTAAAAAAGGTGATATCTTTAAAGTTAATACTCCTTACGGTATAGCAATTGTTGAAACTACTCACATTGGCGAGATTGTAAAAAAATCAAAACTTGCTATAGTTTCTTACACTGTTGAGCCTAGCGAAAGAACAATGCGTGATTCTTACACTCAAGCTACTGAATTTGCCAACTCTGCAAAAGCAGACTTTAACAAAGCTGTTGAAGCTGGTGCTTACTCTAAACGTGTAGCGCGCCTTAATGCTGGTGAAAGCAACGTTTCAGGTATTGACAAATCTCAAGAAATTGTAAGATGGGCATTTAACAACAAAACTGGTGATGTTTCTGAAATTATCGCTGTTGGTGAGTCTAATATTGTTGTTCGTGTATCATCTGCTACAGAACATGGTTATTTGCCTTTAAATAGCATTAAAAGTAGCATTAAAACAGCTTTACTTCGTGAAAAGAAAGTTGCTGCTTTAACTGCTGAAATTTCAGGATCTTCATTAGAAGAAGTTGCATCAAACTTAGGTGCTGAAATCAAAACAGTATCAGATGCTAACTTTAATTCTTACTACATTCCTGAGTTAGGTGTAGCATTAAACGTTATTGGCGCTATGACTACACTTCCAGAAAATACATTAAGCAAACCTGTTCCAACTTCTACAGAAGTTATCGTATTTAAAGTAGATGAAGCTAAAGTTTCTGAAGTTTCTACTTTTGAAGCTCAAAAAGTTGTTACTCAAACAACTATGGAAACAGATGTTTATTCTCGCGTATTCTCTGCTGTATTTGACTTAGCTGATATTAAAGATTCAAGAATCAAATTCTTTTAGTCTTTGATATAAAATTTCCTTAATGGTAAAACAGAACCCACGTTACTTCATTGTAACGTGGGTTCTGTTTTTTTGTAAATAACTCAGAATTTGTCGTTATTAATTATTGCAAACATTCCAAATTAGGGCGACAAGCGTGGAATAATAGCTTGAGAAATTGTTGGAGGGTCATAGGGGTCAAAGAGGTCAAAGGGGTCGCGAAAGCGACTAAAGATTCTGAGAAAATTCTGAGAAAACTTTGAGAAAATTCTGAGAAGATTTTATGAATGATTTTGCGAATAATTACCTCGCTTGTCGCAATCCCTTTGACCCACCCCTTTGACCTCTTTGCCGAGCTCACTGAAAAAGTCCCTTTTATCTTCTGGAGAATCGCGTATTTGAAAACACCTCGTATAGGTACCCGAATAAAAATGCTCTCAAAAAGCTAATTTTTGACTTTTTCAGTACCCTCTCTTTGTCCCCTATGACCCTCCAACAATCTTTCCAGCAATCTTTCCACGCTTGTCGCCATTATAAGCAACAAAGAGAGCAACCTTTTGGGTCACCCTCTTCCTTGTTTTATAATATACCTCTGTTAAATCTAGAATTACTTAGTCCAACCAGCTAACCAATCATTACTTTCAGAAATAGCACCTTTATAATCTACAGCAGTAAAGAAAGAATCTGTAGGAACAGATGCACCAGCTATAGTACCATAATAGTTATTTGCAAGAGCGTTAACATATTCTGTTGAGTTATTAGCAGAACTAGCAAATAAATCGTTAGAATAGATACCTTGATTAGCTTTAAGTTCACCTGTCATTACGATGTAATCAAGAATAGAAGAACCGTCTACTAAAGCATTTTCTGTAACCTCTGTTTTAGTGTAAATAGGGTAAGTTTTACCTGTGATGATAGTGTTGTAAAGTTCAACTTGTGTACCAGCTTTTAACATTACACCGTCAGTTTTTGTAGCTGAGTTATTACCTACTAAAGTAAGGTTTGAAAGAACAGGGTGAGACATAGGAGAAGCACTATTATCGTCACCATTATTATCAGCTTCTAATAAACAGTCACAAACATAACCTAATTCGTTTTCAGCTTCGTGGTAAGCGATAAGGAATTGACCTCTACCTCTCCAACCTTCTGTCCAGTCGAAAGAGTCATCAGAACAGCTAGTAGCGATAAGGTATTTAACATCTACAGTACCACCAAAGAATTCAAAACCATCATCAGCACCTCTATATGCTTGAAGATACTCTACTGTTGTACCGTTACCTACACCATAGAAAGTAACACCATTAGATTCTGTCTCTTCATCAAATGCAAAACCTGTGTACTCAAGACGGATATATCTAAGAATACCTGAGTTGTCTGCATCGTCACTACCACCGTAAGGAGCGTTACCAATTTCAGAAACACCTGTTGTACCAAGGTTAGTTGTTGCATAACCACAGATGTGAATACCACCCCAAGCACCAGCTTTTTGGCTTTCAGAAGTCATAACGATAGGTTTGTCTGCTGTACCTTGAGCATCAATTTTAGCACCTTGTTTGATAAGGATATAATCTTCTAAGTCATCGTTAATAGCTGTAAGAGTTACACCTTCTTCAATAGTAAGAGTTGCACCAGCCTCGATAACTAAAGCACCTGAAAGAGGGTAAGAGTTACCTGATTTTAAAGTTACATCTTGGTAGTATCTACCTTCTAGTGTTGTACCGTTAGGAACTTCATAAGTATCTACAGATTCGATAACTTCGTCACCATTGATAACCCAACCTGCTGTCCAGTCGTTACCTTCTTCAACAGCACCTTTATAATCAGCAGTTGTAAAGAAAGAATCTGTTGGTGTAGAACCGCTTTCGCTAGCTACAGTACCTATGTAGTTATCTTCTAAGTTAAATACATAATCATTAGAGTTTGTTAAAACAGCTAAGAAATCATCGTTAGTATAAGTTCCTACTGCTGAGTAAAGCTCACCTGTCATTAAGATGTTCTTAAGAACAGAAGCACCACTTTTTAAGGCATCTTCAGTAACTGAAGTTTTTGTATAAATAGGGTAAGTTTTACCTGTGATGATAGCATTGTGAAGCTCTACTTGAGTACCAGCTTTTAACATCACACCGTCATTTTTTGTAGTAGAGTTGTTACCTACTAAAGTAACGTTAGCAATTGTTGGGCGCGACATTGGAGATGCATTGTTGTCATCACCGTTGTTGTCTGCTTCAAATAAACAGTCACAAACATAACCTAACTCAGTTTCGTCTTCGTGGTAAGCAATAAGGAACTGTGCTTTACCTCTCCATCCTTCTGTCCAGTCGAAAGAGTCGTCAGAACAGCTAGTTGCTACAAGATATTTAACGTTAACTGTACCACCAAAAAATTCATAACCATCATCTGCACCTCTATATGCTTGAAGGTACTCTACTGTCGTGCCGCTACCTACACCATAGAAAGTAACACCATTAGATTCTGTTTCTTCATCAAAAGCAAAACCTGTGTACTCTAGACGGATATATCTAAGGATACCTGAGTTATCTGCATCATCTGTACCACCATAAGGAGCGTTACCAATTTCAGAAACCCCTGATGTGCTAAGATTTGTTGTTGCTTTACCACAAATGTGAATACCACCCCAAGCACCAGCAGTTTTATTATCCGAAGTCATAACGATAGGATTTGTAGCTGTACCTTGTGCGTTAATTTTAGCACCTTGTTTAATAAGGATGTAATCCTCTAAGTCATCATAAACTGCTGTGATTTTAACACCCTCTTCAATGTAAAGAGTAGCACCTTCGTTTACCACTAAAGCACCATCTAAAGTGTAAGAAGTATTAGCCATAAGAGTCACATCTTCTGAGATTTCTCCAGAAAGTACTGTTGAATCTACTTCTGGATCATCATCATCACCATTGTTTTCACTACAGCTTACAAACATTGTTGAAGCTGCGAAAAATAAAGCTGCAAAAATAAATTGCTTTTTCATAATTTTATAATTTATAGGTTTAATTTTATTAGATTATTAGAAATTTAAAGAAACTCCTACAGATGCTCCCATAGTGTGATTATATCTACCTACTATTTGGTTCTCACCTGTGTTGTATGATTCTTGACGATAAACTTCGTCTTCATTTAGTATGTTACTTAACTCAGCTTTCAGGGAAACTCTTTTGCTTAGCTCATAAGAAGCAACAAAGTTAAGTTTGTTATAAGCATCTTGAATAACGTCTGCATTACCCATAATACCTACAGCGTAAATACGAGGTCCTTGCAGGTTGTAAAGAAGTGCTAACGATAGTTGACGGTCATTAATCTTAGGAGTATAGGCTATATCAGCATTTACTAAGTAAGGTGATGCACCTTGCAGTTGACGTTCTGAGTTTGTATAAACACCTCCATCAGATAATTTAACATCTGTGTACATGAATGAGCCGTTTAAACTAAGAGTAAGCACATCAGCAAAAGTTTTTCTAAATTCTAGCTCAACCCCTGCTGCCACACCATTTTCAGCATTTAAGAAAGTTTGTTGAGTAGCGCCACCACTTTTTTGTTGTACACGCTCAATAGGGTCAAGAAGTCTTTTATAGTAAATAGTCGCTGAGAACATATTATTTGTTCCGAAGAATGACTCATAACGAGCATCTAAGTTGTAGTTATAACCATTCTCTAGGTCTGCATTACCTATAACCTGAGCAGAACCGTAAGATTCTTGATAAAGGAAAGGTGCCATCTCGATAAATGAAGGACGAGTTACAGTTCTTGAGAAAGAAAGACGTACTTGTTCATTTTCTTCTAAATTGTAGCGCAAATTCAATGCTGGGAAGAAATCAGAAGATTTTAAAGTTTCTGTTTCAAAGTTTGTAACACCATAGTAATTCACTGTCTGAGTTGCATTTTCATAACGTAAACCAACATTAAGAAGTAAATCTTCTTTTAATGCAAGGTCTAAAGAAGAATATGCTGACATAATTTTCATATTCGCATCATACTGGTCTGAGTACGATTGATTACGAGTTATACCTATAGTACCATTTTCGATATTTGATTGGTTCAGGTAACCGTTTGTATTGAACATATTACCACCATCCACAAGGTCACGTATGTAGTAAAGACCTGAGTAGTAGAAACGAGTAGCTGCATAATCACGGTTTTTATCTTTATAAGCACTACCAAAAGTTAATTTATGTTTATCTTCATCACCAAAAGTAAAATTAGTGAATAAGTTAGCATTAGCCTCATCTTCTTGTAGCTCACCGAAATAACGCATAGTTGACTGTTGATCAGCAGTATGTAGGATTAAGTTTCCTGTAGATGCATAGTCAGTACCTTCTGCAAACATCACTTGACGACGATCTGGCTCATCAGAAGAAGTTTTAGTATAAGTTGCATCCCAACCTAATCTCCAACTATCTGTTAAAGAGTGAATACCATGAATTTGGTTAGTAAACAAATCATAGATGTGAGTAACACTATTACTAGAGAAGATATGTCCTTGGTTGTCTGTATCACCCTCACGAAGTTGGTAGCCTTCTTCTGCATTACGAGCATAAAAACCTGTGTAGCTAATATAATCATTTTCACGAAGTGTAAGACCTACATTCACAAGACCTGCCATCTCTAAAGTTGTATTATAGCTATCATACACATAAGAATCTGTTATTGTACCTGTAGCTTCCATTACTTTATATTCGTTATCAAGAGATATTTCCTGACCATTACTAATAGAACCTGTAGCTAAAACACTTAACTTTTGATTACCTATATCAAATGAATTTCCATAACCGATATTACCACCGAAAGTAGGTAGCGATTTTTTTGATTCTACAGAAAAGTCTGTATCAAATACATTCTTAGTTTGAATAAGACTCTCAAACTCTGTTTTTGAACAGCTAAGAGCATCTGGAGAAACTGTAGATCTTGAGAATAAAGATGCATGATCCATACGATAGAAATCTTGGCCTATTGTATTAATGTGACCACCAGCGCTTAAGCCTACTGTAAAGAATTTATTATTACGTTGATCTTTAGTAACTATATCTATGTGAGCACCTGAGTAGTCAGCATAAGATGTAGCGTTATATACCTTACTAACTGTAATATTTTTCACAGCCGATGAAGGAAAAATATCTAAAGGTGCTAATTTGTTATCTGGGTTAGGAGATGCTATAGGTTGACCGTTAAGTGTAGTGATACTGTATCTGTCACCAAGACCACGAACAACAATCTGTCCTGCTGACGCAACTGAGATACCAGTCATTTTCTTAACACCCTCCTCAACATTTGAAATTCCCTTAAGAGACATTTCCTTAGAACCTAAGTTCTCTATTGCTGCTACAGCTGCTCTACGTTCTTGCTGAAGTGCTGCTATAGTTTCAAGATTTTTACGACCTATAACTTTTACTTCGTCAGCTGCTAATGCACTTGTCTCCATCTCAATAAGCATATCTTCCATATTGTCTGTAACGTCAACTTCAAACTGCAGAGTAGTATAAGATACATAAGCAACGATAAGGTTACATTTTCCATTTGGAATTTCTATTTGGAAATCACCTTCCAAACCTGCTACAACACCTGTTGTTGTATTTGCGATAATTAATGTAGCTCCCACAAGAGGTTCTCGAGTGGCTTTATCTACAATGATACCTTTAACTGTAGCTGCCTCAGCAAATAATGCTACAGTCATAAAAATTAATGTAAATAGTGTTCTCTTTAACATATCAAAATTTATTATATATTTCTCGTTTTATTTCGATTACAAAAGTATAGCCCATAAATTACCATTACATAAATACAATATTAAAGTATTATTAATTATTAATTCCATATAATCCCCAATGTTAAGTTAAAATTAAAACCTGTTTCGAAAATCTGAACTTTAGGAGTTTTTGATTTCTAAAAATTAATAATGATTAATAAAAACTCCCTGAATTAAAGCCCCTCCACTTAACAAAATAAATATCCAAAACACTAACAATAACCAATTTACCACTATCCACAACAAACTACCATTGTTATACAATAAAATATAAGCACCTAATATTTAACTATTTGGCTTACTATTTGCAAAGCATAACCAAAAAAACACCAGTTATAATACATAAAAACATTAGAAAAACAGACATGAAACATTACTTATGTTTAATAGGATTAGCCTTCCTATGTTACAAAGCCACAGCCCAAGATACCAGGTATGTGTCTAAAGTTCTCCCAGTATCTAATTTCACAACTCTAGAAACTGATTTCAAGAACCTACATCCTTGTTATAGTCGTACTGACACGATAATTACAAGGTACAACTCACAAACTCTTTGTTATATAACAAGGTATGACTTCCTAAGGCAGCAAAAACAGCTTTTTGCCGTTAAAACAAATCTCCTATATGATGTAGTATCTGTCTTAAACATTGAGATTGAGCTTCCTATAAAAGACAAATGGAGCATAAGCGGAGAATATATCTTCCCTTGGTGGCAAATAGAGCCTTCAGACTTCACCATGCAGATACAAGCAGGGCAACTAGGGGTAAATTATTGGTTAGGAAATAGACAGGACAAAGAAGTATTAACAGGATGGCATGTAGGAGTATTCGGAGGTATAGGAAAATACGACATCCAACTATTTGATACAGATGGTGAACAGGGAAATTTTTACTCTACAGGAGTATGCGCTGGATATAGTCATAAAATCTCAAAATTATTTAGACTTGAATATCAACTAGGGATTGGCGCAATATTTACAAAATATAAAAAGTACGATAAAGAAAGGGATACGAAGTACGGTAATATAAAAGTGTTTCGCTATCCATGGGAAACAAAACGTAGAACATGGATTGGTCCTACACGAGCACGTGTTTCTCTTGTTTGGTTAATTAATTACAATTCTAAAATAAAAAATTAATAAAACTATCCTTTTTTAATACAACAATATAAAGGAATTACGCTGTAGTTTGTTGCAACAATTGATTCCTAACTCCTAACTCCTAAATATTTACACATGAGACTTAATCACATATTAGTTTTTTGTTTAACTATTCTTTTTATGTTAAATATATCCTGTAGGCGCGATCATTTATTTTATGCAACTGACGACAAAACTACAGTAGACATAAATATTAATTGGGATAGTTGTCACTTATCTCCAAATGGTGTTACGGCACTAGCATACAAAGAAGATGGTTCGCTTTATGAACAGTCCTCACCTTCTTCTAATGCTAATTACATAAGTATTAATCTTCCTGAGGGCGTTTACGATATCGTATTATTCAACAATAGTGTTTCCGAATACAAATACATTTCTTTCGTAAACTTAGACTCTACATCTACGGCATCTGCTGTGACAGCTCAAAGTAAGGCTTCAACTACAGATTCTATAATAGTATATCCTCCAGACACTTTAGCAACTTATGTTATCAACGGTATAGAAATTAACAAACAAATGGTAGATTACTACTATAACAAGCCTGATTTATCTGACTCAGTTTCGGTTCTTACATATACGGTAACTCCTCAACGTCGAACAAAATTAATAAATATTAATGTTCACGTAATAGGATTAATTTATGCTTTAGAAGCTCCTACAGCAACTCTAAATTATGTTAGTGACGGTTGTTATTTATTACAGGATACAACTCTTACTACCGAAGTAATGCAGCAGTTTTTATTAAACACGAGAACATTTGACACAGGCAGCACAATTGACGGCACCTTATCTCAGTCAGCGACTTCATTTGGGCTTTCTGGAGGTTCTAGTTACATACTTTCTATAGATTTCATTTTACTAAATAGTGAGCACTACCCTATTACTATAGATGTAACAGATAGTGTAGAATATACTTATGGTTATCAACCAGAAATCAACATAAACCTAGAGGTTGAGTTACCAGAGACTATAGGTTCTAGTGATGGTGGTGGTTTTAATACGAACGTAACAGACTGGAACGACAAAAACATTTCTTTGACTATGTAACACAATTACATACGTAACAATTTTATTTATTTACTTATTAAAACAAAACAACATGAAAAAAACTTTTACAATTGGATTAGCAGCTTTAGCCCTAGGCTTGACAAGCTGTTCTAAAGAAGAAGTATCAAAAACTGATATTGCTTCTAAAAGTAACGAAATCTCTTTCTCAACCTATTCAAACCTTACTAAAGGTGCTCCTTACACTAGTAATGAGGATTTTGAAACTGCTGGTAATAGCTTTGGTGTATCTGCATTTATTTTCACTACTGACGGCAGTACAGACAACAACGACAGTCCTTATTTAGGTAGTTCTGACGTTGGTGCAGAGATTGTTTATGGCACAGACTGGGAACATAACCTTGCTTCTGAGATTCGTTACTGGCCTACAAATGGTGAAGAGCTAGATTTCTATGCTTACACACCTTACACTGACGACAGTCAAACTTTAAATCTTTCTTTTGACAAAACTGACGGTCTTACAATTACTGGTTACACTGTACCTACAGCAGAGGCTGACCAGGTAGATTTTATGTTTGCTTCAGCATTAGACCTTACTTCTCCTAACAGTGTTGACGACGTGCTTCTACAATTTAGCCATGGTCTTGTTCAAGTACATTTTACTGCAAACACTACATCTAGCAACATGTATGTAGAGATTGCAGCTAATGGTATCAGCATTAACAACATCTATTCTTCAGGTAACCTTGACATTTCATCAACAACAGAAAGCACAGGTGCTTGGAGTGGTCAATCAGATCTTGCATCTTACACTTTCACGTCTAGTAAAGTTACTATAGATTCTGAAGGTGACTCTGAAGCTATCACTTCTTCTGACAACAGTTTAATGTTATTACCTCAAGAATTTACTGAATGGAATGTTGACGGTGATTTAGATGCTACAGACTCAAATCAAACTGGTGCTTATCTTGCTATTACTTGTAAAATCTACAGTCAAACGACTTCTGACTCAGGTGATGCTAGTAATGTGTATTTAGTTGGGGATAGTGAAACTTACGTTACTATTTACTTACCTATCTCTAGTACTGATGATTGCGGTGATGAAATTTGGGTTATGGGTAACAAACTTACATTTGACTTAGCCTTCGGTGGTGGCTACGATGTAGAGGGGGATCCTATACT
>JAWXTP010000028.1:0-29151 GCA_044433415.1 Rikenellaceae bacterium | reverse complement strand
CACTCGTCCTCAATGGTTAGGAAAAGAAGTCACAGGCGACATCCGTTACTATAATAACTCCTTATCGTCAACTAGCGAAACTCCACCTATAAAATAAAATTACCGCAATAAGTAAAGGGAAGTTCCAGAAATAGGTTTTAATGTTTTTTTTAAAACCCAATTCCTAGAACTCCCCCCTTAAAATAACAAGGAGTTACCCTTGCTATTTTTTACATTCCTACTTTTATAACAACCAAAGACAATACCGCTATAACTATCCATAGACTTAAGCCAAAGATTATAGGACGTATGCCTGCATTGCGTATAGCTTCGATAGAAAGAGTCCCGCCAATAAGGAAAAGAGTTAGGCTCAACATTTTGTGTGATGAAAGTTTAATAAAATTTAGAATAGTTGTATTTATAGGAATGTAAGTATTGATTATCATAGCAACGACAAATAATAAAATAAACCAAGGTATAGTAATCTTACCTTTACCACCTTCTTCATTTTTAAATACGAAAGTCGACACTAACGACAAGGGAATTATCCATAAAGCACGTGTAAGTTTAACTGTTGTAGCTACTTTTAATGCTTCCTCACCGTAAATCTGCCCTGCTCCAACTACAGAACTGGTATCATGTATGGCTATAGCTGCCCACGTACCAAACTGCTGCTGAGTAAGACTTAGAAACTCCCCAATAGCAGGAAAGATAAATAAAGCTATGGCATTTAATGTGAAAACCACCGCTAAGGACATAGATGTTTCGTTAGAATTGGCTTTGACAACAGGAGAAATAGCAGCAATAGCACTACCCCCACAAATTGCGGTACCCGACGATATAAGATAACCCAATTTTCGTTCTACAGAGAAAACCTTAGACAAATACACACCTAACACCATAACTAACACCACAGAAAATATAGTGAACACTATCCCATCAGAAGATGATTCTATGGCATCCATAAGGTTCATACCAAAACCAAGACCAACTACAGATACTTGAAGTAGGTATTTTGAAACTTTTAAAGATTGTTTCTTAAATACACTACCCAATATGAGTGCGAAAGCTATACCTGCAAACAAAGAGATTGCTGGTGACAAAAACAGTGACGATAAAGCTAAGAGTAAGTAGATTCCTTTTTCCATTTTATAATTTCTTGTTATATTTTATGCAAAAATACAACCTATAAATCTATAAAACTAATATAAAATCTTTATGTGTTATAACTTTTGGTTATGGATATATTTATTTTAATATATTAAACTTAACGAAATTTGTAAAATCCTCAGCAAGGCGATTTTTAACACCTACTTTAGTGATATAAGAAAAATCCCTTTCAAATACTACATTATCTATATCTACAATTTGCAAAGTACTATGTTTTAACTCCTCAAAAATTGCCGTAACAGACAAAATAGCATAACTATTACTTTCTAGCACATATCTTTTTATGGCTTCACTACTTCCTAACTGAATAAGTACATTTAATTCATTAAAACTTACAGAATTATCTTTCAATACATTTTTTATCACTTCAAGAGTACCTGAACCATTCTCACGTAAGATTAGCGGTAAGGTTTTTAATGTATCAACATCCACATCCTTAACCTTATTCTTAATTGTAGTAACCAACACTAGTTCATCTCGACTAAAGACCGTATAATGAAATTCTTTTTTATGTGACAACCCCTCAACAAAACCTATATCTACTTTATTTTCTAGTATATACTGTTCTATTTGAGCCGTATTACCTGAAATTAGTGAAAGTTTTACCTCTGGGAAGCGCTTCATATATTGGGCTATAATCCTAGGAAGTATATATTGAGCTATAGTTGTACTTGCGCCAATAACTAACTCTCCTGTGTGGTTATTACTAAGGATGTTCATTTCAAATTCTAGGTCCTTATATTTTTGACTTATCTCTTGGGCTAAACCTAGAAACACCTTCCCTTGTTTAGTTAAAGTCACACCATTCTTAAATCTATCAAACAACTGCACACCATAAATATTTTCTAGCTCGTTGATATGCTTAGAAATTGCAGGTTGAGATATATTTAATTCGTTTGCTGCTTTGGTAAAACTCATATTTTTCGCAACAGTAATAAATACAAGTAATCTAAAATCTGTCATACTATAGCAATTAGAAGTAAAAAAATAGCGCCGATAATGAATTAACAATTACTTAATCGCTTGTCGCAATTAATCATTAATCATTATCGGCGTTAATCATTATTTTTAAAGATTATTCTGGTAACATAATTACTTTAACTTTATCTGATTTTTTAGATAACATTTTAGCAACCTGTTTGATTCTCTTGCTATCTAAACTAGAAACAACATTTTCATAATCATTTAGATAGTCAATACCAGATTCAGTAAGAGATACATTCCAACGTAACCATGTAGAATTTTCTTTTTGGTAATTTTTAAAATTCTTTAAGAATGCTTCCTTAGCTTTATGCAAATCTGTATCTAAAGCACCTTCTTTAGCTATCTTCTCTAACTCCGAAATAACAATCTCTGCTGTTTCCTCAGCAACATCACCATTAGTATCAAAATAAGCAGTCAGCTCAAATGTAGGCTCAGGCTCTTTAGTTAATGAAGTACTTAATCGCACTCCATAAGTTGCCCCTTTCTCCTCTCTTATCACCTCTGTATATCTAATATTAAGAATATGCTTTAGCGCTTCGAATGCTACAAGATTTTCAAGGTTGTAATCAAAACCATCTACATTCAATACTATTCCTACACTAGCCTTAGGATTCTCCTGCTTACGAGTAAATACATTCTCTACACTTCCACTAATAAATTCTGGACTTACACCCTTAACAAAAGGAGTGTGCTCGCCCTTAGGAATAGAAGCTATATATTTCTCAATTATAGGCTTAAGTTCATCTGCTGTAACATTACCTACAAAATAGAATTTGGCTCCATCAACCCCATTAAACATAGTCTTGTGCATCTTGTAAAGCTGATCAACCTTAATATCGTTATACCCCTTAACAAGTCCTTCAGTAGTAATCATACGAGGATGCTTTCCATACATAGCTGTAGTTAAAGTATCTGTATAAGCTGTATGAGGATCTAAGTATAGGTTATCAAATTGTGGTTTAACTCTTTTCTTATATACTTCTAAGTCTTCTTCTGTAAAACGCGGCGATGTATATGTTAGATATATCATCTGTGCCAAAGTCTCAACATCAGAAACTGAGCTTCTACCGCTTAAAATCAACTTTGTTAAATCTATCTTATAACTTACAAATAAAGACTTACCTGCTAGCACCTTTCTTAATTCATTAGCTGTAAAATCTCCTGTTCCACTAATAGAAGCTATAGAAGACATTAATGCAGCAGCTACCATATCTTCATCAGCTAATAAAGATTCACCACCTTCTATGTTTGCTGTAAAGATAAGCTCATCCTTTTTGTAATCTGTAGTGCGGATTATCACCTCTGCACCATTAGATAATGTTAAAACAGTGTTACCGTAAGCATCTGTAGTTTCGTTTACTATCTCTCCTGCTGTAGGTTCTTCACTAATTAAAGGCTTATCTATACTATCTTCTTCTAAGGCTTCAACCTCTGCTTTAAGAGCTGATTGGTAAGATTCAATTAACTTATCACCATTTATAGAGTCTACATCTTTCTCTGTAGCTATCACGATAAGTGCCGATGGAACTTCTGGAGCATAAGTACCTATCATTTCATTTACTATTTGTAAACTAGTTACATTAATAAAATTCTTAGTCATCTCATAATCTACCTCTTGATCTAAGATAGGGTAATTACTCATGAAGTGTTTCATAGCTGCGCTTACAATCTCGCCATGTTTACGAGAGTCACTATTTGCATAACGTTCTTCGTTTCTTTTCAGCAGATTAGCCTTAACGCGTTCTAGAGCAGATTCTGTAAATCCAAACTTGCGAACTCTTGTAATCTCTTTAACTACAGCATCAATTGCAGGTTCAAAATCAGCATCTCTAGGTACAACGTTTATAATAAAAGCATCTTGATGACGAGTACGTGAACCTACATAAACACTTGCTTGAACAAAAGGAGCATCAGGTTCTTTAGACAAATCACTTAAACGCTCATTTATCATAGCAGACATCATAGAGTAATTTGTTCTTACCGCTTTAGCCATAATAGTACTATTCATCTCTAAAGGAATAGTCTCTATAGGAGTTACTATCATTGCGATATTGTAAGTTTGCTCAGGGTCAGAAACTATTAAAACTTCGTCTTCCTTGTAAGGAGGAACAGGAGTATACTCCACAGGCTTAGCATTTTCAACCATAGGAATTTTAGAGAATAACTCTTTAGCCTTAGCCTCTACTTTATCTATATCAAAATCACCTACTATAATTACTGCCTGGTTGTCTGTACGATACCAGTCGTGATAAAACTCTCTAATATCTTCATGTTTGAAAGTTTTAAGCAACTCCTCAGTACCAATTACCGAACGATCCGCAAATTTAGTATGGTTGAAATATGTAGGAGATATTTTATTGAAAACTCTACGTTGTGCACCCATACCAGTACGTAACTCTTCAAGGATAACACCACGCTCTTTATCTATCTCCTCACCTACTAAAGAAATGTAGTGAGACCAATCGTTAAGAATCAGTAAAGCACTATCAATGATAGTTTCTCTAACAGTAGGAACATCCATTAACATATAGACAGTTTCCTCTTGTGACGTATAGGCATTAACATTACGTCCAAATTGCACCCCAATAGTTTCTAGGTATTCTAAAAGTTCTTTATCAGGAAAATTCTTCGTTCCATTAAACGCCATGTGCTCTAAGAAGTGAGCTAGTCCATTTTGGTGTTCTTCTTCTTGCATAGCTCCTACATTATGAACAATGTAGTAATTTGCCATGCCTTCAGGCTTACCATTTTTTGCAATATAGTAAGTCATTCCGTTATCTAACTTTCCAATTCTTATATCAGAATCGTTAGGTAACTCTAAATGTGAATAATCCTGAGCATATAGAGATATACAGAATATGCTCAGAATTATTAAAAAAAAGGTTTTTCTCATTAAATATAAATTTTATTATTCAAACTCAACTTCCCCGAAAAACTCAGGCATGTGGAAGTTAGGTTTAGCATTAGAAATAGGACTCCACGACACAAAGTGAGGTGTAGGAAGGTTGTCTCCACATTTATAGAAATTAGCTGTAGCCTTCAAGCCCGACAAATCACTAAAACTGTGGTCAAAGAAAGCCTCCTTAGGTATTGTCACAGCTAGAGACCATTCATCTATGTGTTTTGCTTCAAAAACTGCTCTTTCCATACTAGGATAACGTTCAATTAAAGCAAATATTTCTTTTGTTGCATCTCTAGAGTCTTTTCTTTCCTTTCTAAAGGCTAGAAGTGCTGTTCCTATACAGTTGAACTCAAAGTTATAGTAAGCAGTACCATCAAATGACACAAAAAATTCTACACATGAATCTCTATATACAGCTCCTGTATCTTCTAGTTGTACAGCTTGTGAAAACTCCTCTTTCACTGTATATTTTATGTAAACATTATCTCCATCGTGAGCAATAACAAAACTAACCTCTGGTTTCTCTGGAAACTCATTTGGCCAGTTAACATTAGTTATATAATTCTGTTCTAAAGTTTTTGATGCTACATCAAAAGTACCTTTCTCTATTTTAGCAATTTTCATTTAATATATTTTTTACTATTTTACACGTTTCCTCATATTGTTCTTCTAGACTTTCAAGTAGCTTACATTGAGCAAGAGTTCTTTCAAGATTATGTTTTGGAGATTTTATCTTATAATAGGTATCTCCATTAATATAGTCCATTAAAAAACGTAGAGCTTGTTCATAAATTATGTATCTAGCACCAAAAACTAATAGCTCCTTTTCTGTTTCATTTAAAAACTTTGAAGCCTCGCTTAAATATCCTTTAGTATAAGCCTCAAACATTTCTATATTTACAGAAACCTTGTCTAAATCAAGGTCGTCTTCCTTGCCTGTGTTTGTACAAGTACGGATAGCGTCACCAAAATCATTTAAACAAGTGCTACTTAATACAGTATCAAGATCTATGACACACAGCACATTACTATCCTTATCGAACAATATGTTTGAAATTTTAGTGTCATTATGAGACACACGTCTAGGGATTTCTCCGCTTTCAACCTTTGCCCAAAACTCTAACATCTCCTCTTTACGAGAATCTATCCATTCTATTTCTTTAGAAAGCTCAGACACTCTACCTGCTACATCGTTACTTATAGCTTCATCCCATTGTTTATATCTATAACTTATGTTATGAAACCCTGGTAGAATATCAACGAGTTCACCTTCAAAATCAGAAAGCATACTTTGAAATTTACCTATACCCTTACCACATTTAAAAACTAATTCCGTTGTATCAGCAACGTCATAAGCCTTTGTATCCTCAATAAACAAACATACAGCCCAATATTCCTCATCTTCATCAAGATAATAAAATTGACCTTCATGTGTAGGAATTATAGTCATGGACTCACGTGTTGGGTCACCTCCCTCATTAACAATCTTAGTTTTTAAGTGATTGCTAACTTTAACTATATTATCCATCATAAACGGCACATTCGTAAAAATATTTTTATTCTTACGTTGTAAGATGTAACGTTTTGAAGGATTATCCACACTAACTATGTATGTGTCGTTTATAAACCCTTGCCCCAAAGGGTCTACAGACTTCAAAGTGCCTTCAATTTCAAATTGAAGAGCAATGTTTTCTAGTTTTGAACTCATAAATTATAATAAAATTTAAAAAAGTTTCCCTAAAGCTAAGTTCTAAAAATCAGCTATTAAAAGTCATCTAACAATTACTGACCGTAACCACCGTAATACTTCATAAACTGAGAACGCATGTATTCGTGAGAACTCAAACAATTTTGTTTGTTCATCACTCCACAGAAATCAGATACTTTAGAATAAGTATTGCGCTCCATATATTCGCTAATAAAGTTGTTTAATTCAGTAACGGCAGAAACACCTTTTTCGTATAACACCGAGCAAACTTCTACAGCTATAGCTCCACATAGAATCATCTTTACAGCATCAGCACCACTTACAACTCCTGTTGTAGCCGCTACATTAATACCCTTAACCTCAGAAGTCATAAGCGCTATAGTACGTTGAAGATTACGAGCTTCACCTGCTTGAGTCAAAATGCTACCTTGTTTAATTTCTAGTGTTTCTATATCAATATCAGGCTCATAGAATCTATTAAACAACACTACAGCTTTAGCACCTCTTAAATATAGCTCATTAACTATATTGATAGGGTTTGTAAAAGAGCTAGTAAGTTTTACAGATACAGGAATAGTAAGACTTTCAACTATTTTTGCTACAGTGTCTAGGTATTCTTTCTCTAAAGACTGAGCTGTTTCTTTATAACTTGTAGGTACAAGATAGATATTTAACTCTATAGCGTCAGCTCCTGCTGCTTGTATATCTTTAGCATATTGAACCCAGTCGCCACCTCTCATACAGTTAACACTAGCGATAATTGGAGCTTTAGATACACTTTTAGCTTCTGTGATTAAAGACATATATTTTGCTAGGGTGTTTTGTTTGATATAGTGGTAAAGGTACTCACTTTCTTCTGTGTATGATGAAGAATCTAAAGAAGCTGTTTCGCTCATAATTTGTTCTTCAAATATAGATTTAAGTACTATTGCACCAACTCCTGCTTCACTTAATGCTTTAATTTGTTCAGGTTTAGATGTTAAACCACAACTTGATGCTATTATAGGGCTAGTAAGCTCTAAGCCCATATAATTTACTGATAAATTACTCATAAGGTTATTATTTAAATTTTGTTTGTTTTTATTTGCTTGTTAAGTCTCTATCTAAAAATAGAAGTTCCTATCCTTACCATGGTAGCCCCCTTCTCTATAGCTAATTTATAATCTCCACTCATACCCATAGATATGGTATCAAAATAATTTTTGTCTGCAAAAAAGTTTTGTTTTATCTCATCAAAGAGCTCTTTTGCATGCTTAAACTCCCGCTTCACTAGTGAAGTGTCATAAGTAAAGGATGCCATAGCCATAACTCCTCTAAAACGGATATTATTAAGTGTTTGATGTCCTCCATTAGCAAGATATTCTAAAAGTTCACTCTTTTCCCAACCATGTTTACTTTCCTCTTGTGCTACATGTATCTCAAAAAGAACATCTACTACTCTATCACACTTTTTGGCCTCCTTGTCTATTACCTCAAATAACTTACTAGAAGTCCCCGAATGTATCAAGCCTATAAAAGGTGCAATATATTTCACTTTATTAGTCTGTAAAGCACCTATCATATTCCATTTAATATCTTTAGGTAAACTTTCATACTTCTTTACCAACTCCTGAGGCCTGCTTTCACCAAACACCCTCTCCCCACAATCATAGGCTTCCTGTAATTTCTCTACTGGCTGATATTTTGAAACAACTATTAACTCCACACCCTTTGGTAGTGTCTGTCTAATAGCATCTAAATTTTGAGATATTGACATAATTTTATATCTTTGTTTCGATTATTCTTAAAGTTATTAAAATCTAGTTATTAGAAGTTCCCTATAAATCATAATCTATTATAGAACCTTTAACATACAAATATAACACATTTTGGCAATAATTAATACAAATTTAAATTTAAAATAGTTAAAAAATGAAAATTAAATTAATTCCTAAAGTTCTAGCCGTTGTAACTTTAGCACTAAGCATGTATAAATCAGATGCATGTACAAACTTACTTATTACACGTGGCGCTTCTACTGATGGCTCTACTATGCTAACTTATGCAGCAGATTCGCACTCTCTTTTTGGAGAAGCATACTTCAACCCTCGCACAAAATATGCAAAAGGTGAAAAACTTAAAATCTACGAATGGGATACAGGTAAATATCTAGGAGAAATAGACCAAGTGGAAGAAACTTACTCTACGATAAGTAACATGAACGAACACCAAGTTGTTATTACTGAAACTACTTTTGGCGGCCTTCCTGAATTACGTAACCGTGAGGGCATTATGGACTATGGTTCTCTTATCTATGTTACTCTACAACGTGCTAAAACTGCTCGTGAGGCTATAGATATTATGACTAGCCTTGTTGCTGAATATGGTTACTATTCTAGCGGTGAATCTTTCTCTATATCTGACAAAAATGACGTTTGGATTATGGAAATGATGGGTAAAGGTGAAGGTAAAAAGGGCGCTGTTTGGGTGGCTATGCGTATTCCTGATGGATATGTTTCTGCTCATGCTAACCAAGCTCGTATTACACAATTCCCTTTAAACGACCCTGAAAACTGTATTTATGCAGAAGATGTTATCACTTTAGCTCGTGAGAGGGGTCTTTACAGCGGTAAAGATAAAAACTTTAGTTTCTCTGATGTTTATGCTCCTCTAGATTTTGGTGCTATGCGTTTCTGTGAAGCTCGTGTATGGAGTGCTTTCAATATTATGACTAAAGGTGGAGTTGATGAATATTTAGATTACGCTATGGGTCATGACTCTTCAAAAAGAATGCCTCTATGGGTGAAACCTGCTGAGAAATTATCTGTAAAAGAAGTTGCTGACATCATGAGAGACCACTATGAAGGTACTCCTATGGATATGCGTACAGATATTGGTGCTGGTGGTAATGAAGTGCCTTACAGATGGAGACCTATGACTTTTGAAGTTGACGGTAAAACTTACTTTAACGAACGTGCTATCGCTACTCAACAAACAGGTTTCTGGTTGTTAGGTCAAGCAAGAAGCTGGTTACCTGATGCTGTAGGTGGTATTATTTGGTTTGGTACTGACGATGCTGCTACATCTTACTTAACACCTATCTACTCTTCTTCACTAGAAGTTCCTCATTCTTTCGAACATGGTAATGGTTCTATGACAGAATATTCTGACAAATCAGCTTTCTGGTTAACAAACCGCGTTACTAACTATGCTTACGGCATCTACAACTTCGCAGAACCTGTAATTCGTGAAAAAATCGATAACCACATGGTTAAATGTATGGAAGAAATCCCTGCTATTGATAAAGCTGCTGTAGAGCTTTACAATGAGTGCCCTGAGAAGGCTAGAGAGTTCTTAACTAAGTACTCTTCTATGACTGCTGCTGACATTTTCAATCAATGGGTAGAACTTGACAAATATCTTGTTGTTAAATTCATCGACGGAAACGTTAAAGCCGAAGACGAAAACGGATTTATTGATAATGGTAATAATAAAGGTATACCTGCTTCACCTAAATCTATGGGTTATTCTAAAAAATGGAAAGAAGCTGTTATTAAAGATACAGGTGACAAATTATTATCAAAATAATACGTCTCATATAGCCTTAAGGGAAACATAAAAGCTAGTTTTATTAGATTTTAGAAGTTCCTTTATAGCGAAAACACACTATTTATCCCCTAAATTGAAGTCTTTAAAGTCTTTGATTTAGGGGATTTTTTTGTCACTTAACAACACATTTACAATCAATATATTAACATCAAATCAATAGCCTTATAAATTTTATTTATACCTAAACGTGTACCAAATGGGATATTATTTTGTATCTTTGTACTGTTATTAGTCCAGAACAATTTGGGGAAATAGGGAATCTCGTGAAAATCGAGAACAGTACCCGCTGCTGTAAGCTCTCGGATAATTTTACAATAACGCCACTGTACAATTTCAATATGGGAAGGCTGTAAAATGAGTAAGTCAGAAGACCTGCTAATATACAAAATACGCTAATTAACTTTCGGGAATAAAAGTGTAAGCAATATCTCTACAACGTGTATTATAGCTCTTAAAAGCTATATACTGTCTGTTGTAGTCGTGTATTACTTTACTTTATTCTTTTTTTACTAACTGTAATACACATACTTTTACCATGAATTACGCAGAAATTTGCATCATTAAAAGAGATGGGAAAAAAGAAGATTTTTCTATCAGTAAAATTAAAAATGCTATCTCTAAAGCATTTTTAGCAAGTGGCATATCTAATGAAGATAAGCTCATTGCAGATATAACTATGAGTGTAATTGGTCATTTTGAAAGTTTAACAATTACGGTTGAGGAAATTCAAGACATAGTCGAAAAAGAATTAATGAAAGTTAAGCCTGAGATTGCTAAGAAATACATCATCTATCGTGAATGGCGTAACGTGGAGCGTGACAAAAAAACTAAAATAAAACACATTATGGACGGTATTGTTACTATCGTTCAAAATGATGTTAATCTAAGTAATGCAAATATGTCTAGCCATACTCCATCAGGACAAATGATGACTTTTGCATCTGAAATTACTAAAGATTATACATATAAATATCTGTTACCTAAGAAATTTACTGAAGCTCATATCACAGGTGATATACATATCCATGACCTAGATTACTACCCTACTAAAACAACTACTTGTGTTCAATATGACTTAGATGATCTTTTTGAACGTGGATTTAGAACTAAGAATGGCAGCATACGTACACCTCAAAGCATACAAAGCTATGCAACACTTGCAACTATCATCTTCCAGACCAATCAGAATGAACAGCATGGAGGTCAATCCATCCCTGCTTTCGATTTCTTTATGGCAAAAGGTGTTTACAAGTCTTTCGTTAAGCATGTGTGCTCAAGTACTCATTTCTACCTATCTTTACAAGAACAAGATATAGATGACAAGGTACTAAAAGAACTTGTTAGAAGCGAATATCCTTCTATAAAAGTAACAGATGAACAAATTGAGAATATACATACTAAATTAGCGTGCTTAAACACTAACATACCTAAGAAAGTATTAAAGTCTATTGCTAAAAAAGCTCTTGCTTCAACACGTAAGGACACTCACCAAGCAATGGAAGGCTTTATCCACAACCTAAATACTATGCACTCACGTGGTGGTAACCAAGTTGTATTTAGCTCAATAAACTATGGTACTGACACATCAGCTGAGGGACGTATGGTGATTGAAGAACTTTTCAGCTCAACTGTTGAAGGCTTAGGCTCAAGAGGTGAAGTGCCTGTATTTCCTATACAAATTTTCAAAATTAAAGATGGCGTTTCATTCTCTGAGAATGACTACAACAAAGCTATGGCAAATTTTGAAGATGCAATGGATGGCAAAATCGAATTTGAAGCCCCTAACTTTGACTTATACCTAAAATCATGTAAAACAACGTCACGTGCATTGTTTCCTAACTACATGTTCTTAGATACACCATTTAACACAAATGACAAATGGGATATTAACGATCCTAAACGCTACAAATATGAGCTTGCCACTATGGGTTGTCGTACAAGGGTTTTTGAAAACCTTGTAGGCGAAAAAACCCCTATAGGACGTGGTAATCTTTCGTTTTCTACTTTAAACATGCCACGTCTTGCTATTGAAGCAATGATTGAAGCTAAAAAGCTAGTAGACAACAATGACAAAGAAGCTCTTGAAAGTAAAGCTAAAGAACTTTTCTTAGCAGCTATTAACAAAACAGCTACTTTGATTGCTGATCAACTTTACGTGCGTTACCAATACCAACGTACAGCTTTAGCGCGCCAGTTCCCTTTCATGATGAGTAATAATGTATGGAAAGGTGGAGCTGATTTAAACGCTTCTGACGAAGTTGGTGACGTTATCAATCAAGGGACTTTAGGTATAGGTTTCATAGGTGGCCACAATGCTATGGTTGCTCTTTATGGCGAAGGTCACGGCACAAACAAAACAGCTTGGAATACCCTACATGATGCTATCCTTGAAATGAACAAAGTTGTAGCTATCTATAAAGAAAAATACAATCTTAACTTCTCTGTATTAGCAACTCCAGCAGAAGGTCTTGCAGGTCGTTTCACTAAAATGGACAGACAGAAATATGGTGTTATCAAAGGTGTTACAGACGAGGATTATTATGTAAACTCTTTCCACGTTGATGTAAAAGAGAAAATCACTATATCTGACAAGATTAAATGTGAAGCTCCTTTCCATAAAATTACTTTAGGTGGTCACATCACTTATGTGGAGCTAGACGGTGAAGCTAAGAAAAACGTACAAGCTATATGTAAAATCGTTAAGGTTATGCGTGATGAAAATATAGGTTATGGTTCTATAAACCATCCTGTAGACACTTGTAACTCATGTGGATATAAGGGCGTAATACAAAACTCTTGTCCTCTATGTAGCAGTGATAACATACTTCGCATGCGACGTATAACTGGGTATCTTACAGGCGATTTATCTAGTTGGAATCAAGCTAAAAGAGCTGAAGAAGCTAACAGAATAAAACATAGCTAGTATTATATATGTTATATTTAATGAAAACTTTCCCCGAAACCATAGTAGATGGCGAGGGGATACGTTATTCTATATATCTAGCAGGGTGTAAGCACCGCTGTAAAGGATGCCAGAACCCTAAGAGCTGGAATCCTGAATATGGTGTACCTTTTACCGAGAAATTATTACAAAAGATTATTTCTGAGATATTAAGTAACCCTATATTAGACGGCATTACTCTCTCAGGGGGAGATCCTTTTTACAACCCTGAGGAACTTTTAATCCTTGCTAAGCGATTAAAAGAAGAAACAAAGATGAACATTTGGTGCTACACAGGATATACTTATGAAGAGATAACTGCAAACGAGGATTTATCGAAAGTCCTACCCTATCTAGATGTTCTAGTAGACGGTCCTTATATCATTGAATTAAATGACCCTGAGATACGTTTTAGAGGTAGTAAAAATCAAAGAATCATAAAGCTACAAAAATAACCGTCCTAATCCCAATGCGAACTAAGGTTTTGCATTGGGATTTTTATTCCCTGAATTTAACAATTGTAATTACCAAATACAAACTCTCCAATTTTGCACTATTCATTTCCCCATTTTTTTGTAAAAAACACTTAAGGATTAACACTACTTATCACAAAAAATTTATAAAAAATCTAAATAAATTTGCTTGGTTATATTTTTTTTATACCTTTGTATTAAGTTTGTAATATAAATACATAACACGATGTATAATATGTGTTAAATTATCATTTTAACTTAATCGTGAACGAGAATTTATTTTTCAAATTAATTAACAACTATTATAAAACTTAAATTACATGATAAACAACAAATTAACCACCACCATTTTATTGACAATAAGCACAATAATCATTACATACAGTTGCACATCAAGCAATAACAATTTAGACATTACTAACATTCAATCTATAAAGATTAATGAGGAAAATATTGAAAAAATCGAATTAGATTCATTAATTATATCCAAACCATACAACCTTACATTTCACCCTAACAATTTTCTACTTTTAAGGAATATGCAAAAGGGAGGCTTCATAACAGTTATTGACTTAACAACCAACCAACATAAGCAAATTGCAGATATTGGCAGAGCCGCCAATGAGATATTATCAGTTAGGGATATATTTTTTCATAATGACACTATATGGGTATACAGTACTACAGATAATAAAATTTTAACTTTAAACCTTAATGTTACAAACAGAGAATTTTACATTTCAAACACCTATCTCCTTGAAGCAAACAATCACTTAAGAATGTACCCTTATAAAAATAATTCTTTTATCGCTCTAGCCATGAAAAATTCAACATCACACAGGATTTCTATTACAAATAATCAAGGGAAAATAATTGATGGTTTTGGAGATTTCTATGACTTTCCATATATAAAATCTCCAAACAACGCTGATATCCAATCATGTATTACTGTTTCTCCCAACATGAAAAACATTGCTATTGCTAATATCTCCATAGATTACATCGATATTTACGGTGACGATATGAAACTAAAACACAGATTAAGAGGTGATTTAGTTCCTGATAAGGTCAGAATAGAAAAGGTAACCAGAGGTGAATTTTCTACTTATGGTCAAGTACCAATGTACGAAGTTTTTTCAAATATAACTTCATCAAATGATGCTTTCTGGTTAGGATATATAGGTAGTGAGTCTACTAGAGAAAATATCGAGCGGCGTAATATCCAGAAAATTATTAAATTCAACTGGAACGGAGAAATAGAAAAGGTTTATGATTTACCTTTACCTATAAAATCTTTTACGGTTGACTCTAAAAGCCATAAAATCTACGCCATTATTGAAGCTCTAGAGCCTTACTTGGTATCAATTAAAATATAAGGAAACTCCCCTAACACTATTAATCACTAAGGAGGCTTATGATAAAACTATTAAAGTCTCCCACTAAATTATTTTAAAATTATGAAAAAACTATTTTTATTACTAGCTTTATCTGTATTATCAACTTCTGTATACTCTCAAATAGCCGTAACAGGAGCAAGCTCTGTACGAAAAGAACCCATCACATCAGCAACAAGTGATGTAATCACGTCAAAAGATTTTAAATCACTTATTAAAAATGACGAGTTAAGGTTATTTATAATTAATATCAATGAACCTCTAGGAACAGCAAATCCTAGACCTTTTCCTTTAGTTAGATCAACACAAGGAAATGAAATGGTATTTCTTAATATTTTAAAAACTGACGATATTAAAATTGATGCCCAATTACCTGGAATGGGAGGTATAGGCTTTTCATTAAAAAAACAAAATTTTGAAGATTATAGTGCCTACAAATTCAAAACAACGACAAATGAAGTAAACATAACAGTACCTATTATATTAATATCAACAAAAAAAGTGATACAAAATCAAGCTGTAAGAAAACTCCTTATAGATACTAAAGAACTTGATATTAACAAGTTTAAAGCAGCGCTAGAAGAACAAAATCTTTCAAACGAAGATATAACTATAATTTATTATATCAATGTGCGTAAATCCGCTGAATAAAAACAGTTTCTAGATGTCCCCTTTAGCAAACCATTAAACCACAATCCCAATGCCAAACATTAATTTGCATTGGGATTTAATATTTTACATTTCGTATTTTGACTTATACTTAGAATAAAGCCTTATAAGTTTCCAAGAGCTTAATTTTAGAGGATTTCTTTTCATGTGTTCTAAAATCTCTTTCTTTGGTGTTCCTGTATAGAGGTCATATTTAAGTACTGTTTTTATAGAACTATAATATGCTTTTGGCAAATATCTTTTCAAATACCTCTTGTCAAGTGATGAAGCATAAAGCGGAAGGTGCTCTTTCCATTTATCATGTAACTTTAATGTATCATCTCTCCAACGTTCAGAAAAATTACCATCCGAGAAATGTTCTAGGTACAATAAATTCGTCACATAATTTTTGTAACCACTTCTAGCTAGGTTAATTGTAAAGTCAATATCATAACAATGAAAATCTCTTAAATTATCTTGGTCAAATTTATGCTGACTCCACACTTTCTTAGAGACAAATAAAGCCATACCGTCTAATGTGATAACCTCTGAATAATCTCCTCCATCAGGATTCCTTCTTTTGTTAGATGGCTTCTTATCGACATTTACATATAATTGCCTATAATGATGACGCGTATTCTGATTATTAAGATACCAACCACTTGGATGAGACATCTTAATTACACTTCCTGCAAATCCTATACATCCGCAATCTTCTTCTTGTAATTTTCGCACTATCTCATGCCCCCAACCGTTAGTCAAAAACTTAACATCTTCATGTAAAAAACACAAACACTCATATTTTGACTTCTCTGCGTTGTTGTTGTAAACCTCACACATCCCTAACTTCGCCTCTCTATTATCAAAAGCAATAAACTCAAAAGGCATGTCACCTAGAGTTTCTTTTATGTTCTTTTCTAAGTTTTCTGCATAAGAAGGCTTAATTGAACAACAAATAAATGTAATCATAATGTTAAGTTTATGTTAATTAAATAGTATATAAGTTACCTAAATATTTTATTTCCTACAAAGATAGCAACATAATTTGTATAAAAAATAAAATTGTACTAATTTTTGTTAAATTTTTCATACACAAATAACATTAATGTAAGATTTAACACATAGCTTATTAATCTACCTAAAGTATAAATAATTATAAAAAAGCAACCACATTATACAATGTATAATATGATTGCTTTTTTATTAATATTATTTATTAGTCCAAAAAGTTGGAATACTACTATGATCTCGATAATAAATATCTTACTCACTTAAGTTACTACTATCACTATACCAAGGTAAATATAATAACTGATATGGAGCTGCCATACGGTAAGATTCTAAAGAAATCCTTCTACTAAGCCCTACACTCCGTAAAACAATACTTAACTCCATACTTTTTGCAAGATGAACAAAAAAGTTAAAATCTAAATTGTCCATAACTACAAAAAAAATATTTACATAGTAACAAATGTTACCACTTATGTTTTTTAATCACTCTACCTTTGCATAAAAACAGAAAGAAATTATTAATCTTGAGCTTAACAGGCTCTTAAAACAAATTCAAAATTATGGAAGAAATTGTATGTAACTGGACATTTCCAGGTGATGTAACAAATCAAAATGCTGATAGTTGGTCTTTCCTATGGGATCCAACTGTAATTTTAATCATTTATGTTCTTGCAGGCTATCTAATATGCCAAGCAATTTCAAAATTAGGAGGTTTCAAAAGTTTTAAACCATTATCTAAAAGAGAAAGAGCAGGTAGAATCTTAGGTGTAATTGTTGGTGTTGGATTATTAGGTTCTTGCGTAGGTAAAACTATGTGTTATCTAAATCCAGGCTCTCTACCTATGCTTACTAAACTTACTTCGTTTGGAATTGCGTGGATGATTCCAGCTATTTATGTAGTGGAAATTATTTCTGCTGTATGCCTATTTTCTAAAAAGTTTTACAAACTTGGTATCTGGGCTGCTATTTGCACTACAACAGGTGCAGCTATTGCACATATGCCTCTTATGGCTGATGGTCCATATTGGGCTGTTACCTCTGGATCATTATTAATTATAACATTTTTATCTGCACTTCTATATGCACCTGAAATGTTTCCAACAGAGATAACCAAACTGTTTGGAATAAAATACACCAAAACAAAAGAGTAATTGACTTCTCAGACAGCAGTTATAAAAATAATAACAATTTTATTATCAATATCAGTTAATTTAATTATAGAGGACTTCTAAAAACTCCCCTACAAAAAACTACAAAGGAGTTCTGAAAATTTAGCTTTCAGAACTCCTCAATATTATTTTATAGGCAAACTATCTATTTCTATCAACTTGTTTACGATAGCATATATAGTTAATCCCGACGTACTATATATATCTAGCTTGTTTGTAATGTTTCGTCTATGCGATACTACAGTATGTGTTGACAAACATAAAACATCAGCAATTTCTTTATTTGTCATACCTTTTGCCACACAAACAACAATTTCTTTTTCCCTAGCTGACAATTCAGCTTTTTCTTCAATAGCAGTATCGGTGTTGATTACATTTAATAATGTATTTTTGACTGCCTCTGCACTATCATAAATAGATATTGCTCCGTCGAAATTCTTTATAGCTGCCTGCTCAGCAAGAGTACTTTGTAGAGCTACAACTTTCAAATTTCTACAGTAATCTTTTAATTGTACAGGAGAAAAAACCCCTAAATGCAACGGATTAATAATTAATATATCTGGTAGTAATTTACTTAAATTTTCTGTAAGTAATGACATATCGGATATTTCTGCTAAATCTATATTTAGACCAGTAGCCTTTTGTAAAACTGCTAGAAGACCACTTCGAATAATTACCGATGGTTCAGCAATTACTATATGTACTCTATTTTGCCTCATTTTTATTAATTTTAGACTTCTCTATTTCTCTAATAGCAGGTATTAAAATATAATCTTCAATATCATTGTGTGATGACAAATCACTCTCACAATTAAATATATCAAATAACACACTACTAAGTTTATGTGTTGTTTCTACTGGATAATATTTAATTATAATATTCTTTAACTCTGAAAGTTTAGAATCAACGCTCTCATGGTGGTCACTAAATACATCTATATTAAATACCTTATTCTCTTCACCTTTTAAAAGGTCATTGACATAAGTAAAAACAATATTTTCTTCATAATTCATGTGCTTCTGAACCTCTGCAATATACTCATCATAATAATTAAGTATAGCTAAAGAAACAGCATCACCTTCCTTTAATGAATCCTTAAGTTTTCTACGTATAGAAGGAAGTTTATATTCAGAAAAATACGAATGCGAATTTTCAAGATAAAGAATAACAGAATCTAATGATAAGGTCGAAAAATCAACACGTATAGATGACTTATCCTCTGAAATTAACAAATTAACGATAGCTAGAAATGTATTTGTATCTACATTATGATTCTCGCACACTTCCCCTATAGTACTATCACTAAACCCCATAGAAATATTAAATCGATTTAACACTAATAACATAGGATAGTTATCACAAATCAAATCACTCATCTTATCTTCTGGAGTATAACTCCATACCTTATACATATTACTCATATTATCTTGTGCTATTATAAAAATTCAATTCTTAGAAATCTAATTAATATTACTTATAAAAAACTTTGTAAAGTTATAAAAACATAAGCTTTCTTCAAATAACATTTTATTGCTATTTTTTTGATTTTATTCATTACCTTTTAATCAGTATTAATGAATACAATCTAAAACAAACATCATAGGGACGTATTTAAAACAAACTATTTACTCTTTTTTATCTAGTAAAATTTCGTTTATAATTTTGATGTAAATCTCCTTTGTTTGTGCACCTCTTACATATTGAGCATCTCCATCACTAGGAATGAACAACAAAGTTGGCATAGCTGAAATACCAAAAGCCTCGGCAATAGCTCTAGATTTATCTACATCAACTTTATAGATATAAATATCTTTACTGTATTCAGAAGCTAGCTCTTCTAAAATTGGAGATATCTTTTTACATGGACCACACCACGTAGCATAGAAATCTATAATAGCAGGTTTATCGCCTACATATTTTAATCCCTGATCACGCAATACATGATAATCACATACTTTCTCTACAAAGTTAGTATTATCTAGTGTAATTACTTTTTGTGCATAAGTTGTTAAAGTCAAACAACTTAAAAGCAAGAATAGAAACAAAGTTTTTTTCATAATTATCTTTTTAATAATATTAATAACAGAAATAGAGACAAGACAGAAATTAATCTTCAAATGAATATAATACCGTCTTATCTCTAACCTCTTAATTTAGAATATAGCAACAGATAACTTAAGGCTCCCTTAATTATTGCAACTATATAAGAACATTCTAAAATCGTGCCAAAAATTAACTATAGGGGAGTTATAATAATTGGTTTTATTCGATTTTTGATTTTAGGGTTTTATATTTGGAGTTTCTTAAATGATGGCATAGTGGTTCCTATGACATCATTTTGGAAAGTTCAAAGATGAAACTTTAAAATTAAAAAGCGTTAAAACCCAATTTTTAGAGCTCACCTATAATCTAGCTAACATATTTTTTACACTATTCTCAATACGTTCAGCGATATCTTCACTTGTTTCTTTAACAAATTTATCACCTGTGATGTGTTCATAAAGCTCAATATAACGATCTGATACAGAATTTACAAATTCTTCGCTCATTTCTGGCACTACCTCACCATCACGACCTTGGAATCCATTTTCCATTAACCATTCACGTACAAATTCTTTAGAAAGTTGACGTTGTTGCTCTCCTTTATCAAAACGCTCTTGGTAACCTTCTTTGTAGAAATAACGCGATGAATCTGGAGTGTGAATTTCGTCAATAAGATAAATTACACCATCTTTTTTACCAAATTCATATTTAGTATCAACAAGAATAAGACCTTGTTTATCAGCAATCTCAGTACCACGTTTAAATAATTCTAAAGCGTATTTTTCTAGTGTTTCATACTCTTCTTTAGATACTAAACCACTAGAAATAATCTCTTCACGTGAGATATTTGCATCGTGATCACCTTGTTCAGCTTTTGTAGTAGGAGTAAGGATAGGCTCAGGGAACGCTTGGTGTTCTTTCATGCCATCAGGAATCGCTACACCACAAATTTCACGTGCTCCAGCTTTGTAATCTCTCCAAGAACTACCTGTAAGGTAAGCTCTAACAATCATCTCTACAGGATAACCCTCACAACGGTGACCTACAGTAACCATAGGATCTGGAGAAGCTATTTTCCAGTTAGGACAGATATCTGTTGTTGCATCAAGGAATTTCTCAGCAATTTGGTTTAACACTTGACCTTTGAAAGGAATACCTTCTGGTAATACTACATCAAACGCAGAAATACGGTCTGAAACAACCATAACCATATAATCATTTCCGATGCTGTAAACATCTCTTACTTTACCTTTGTAAAATGAGCTTTGTCCGTCAAATTTAAAATTTGTTTCTACTAATGCTTTGTTCATAGTTTTATGTATTTTATATAATTGTTTTTATAATTTCTAAAAAATCTATCTCTTATTAATAACTTATATAAGCTAGTCATTGAAGGCCTTCACTATTTCTTTTACTAGAGCATGACGTACAATGTCTGTACTGTCTAACTCCACAACAGCAATACCTTTTATATCCTTTAACTTCTCTACAGAATAAATAAGCCCTGAATCACTCTTACGAGGTAGGTCTATCTGTGAGGTATCACCTGTTACAATAAACTTTGCTGAAGCTCCCATACGTGTTAAAAACATCTTTAGCTGAGCAAATGTAGCATTCTGCGCTTCATCAAGGATAACAAATGCATTATCTAGGGTTCTACCACGCATATAAGCTAAAGGTGCTATTTGTACTACTCCTTCCTCAAGATATTCTTCTAGCTTTTTCGCTGGAATCATATCATGCAGAGCGTCATAAAGAGGTTGCAAATAAGGATCTAGCTTCTCTTTCATATCTCCAGGAAGAAAACCTAACTTCTCTCCTGCCTCAACAGCAGGACGCGTTAAGATAATCTTCTTTACACTCTTATTTTTAAGTGCGCGCACTGCTAAGGCTATTGCGGTATAAGTCTTACCACTGCCTGCTGGGCCTATAGCAAAAAGAAGGTCATTCTTATGGTATAAATCTACTAGCTTGCGTTGATTCGGACTTTTAGCACGTATAATATTGCCTCCAGTACCATAAACTATAACATCCTTATCGTCACCTAGGTGCTCTTCATCTTTCTTTAGAGTTACACCTTTCATCTTAATAGGTGATATTGTGTCAAATATCTGGTCTATAACATCAATTGACATATTATTGTAGCGCTTGTAATATACTAACAAATCTTTTAGTCTTTCTTCAAAATTGTCTATATCTTTTTCTGCTCCTACAATTTTTATCATAGCTCCTCGACACGTAAGTTTCAACTTAGGAGACTTATTACGTATATGAGTTATATTTATGTTGTTATCCCCATAGAAATCTCTAGGGTCAATTGCATTAAGTGTAAATATTCTTTCCAATATATATTTCTTGTTTTAGGAATCTCAACAACAGAATTTACCTTGATTAAAACCAAACATCCCAGAATGTTAATATTACCTTTATTGTTATCGTATTTTCAGTACTTGACCTATTCTTAATTTTTTAGGATCTTTAATATTATTTAACTTCATAATAGAATTAACACTAACTCTATGACGTGCTGCAATAGAGCCTAGGTTGTCACCTTTTCTGACCTTGTAAGTTGATGCTGATGAGACTACTGCGGACTTACTTATATCAGATTTGGCAAGTGCCTTACTATCTAAGTTTAAATAATCCTTCAAATATAGTGAATCTTTTGCATATATCTCATCTTCGAACTCAACAAATCGTGTTATTTCATCCATAGGTAGTACTAGGGTGTACTCTTTTTCCTTTGCTGGGATGATATCCTTTTTATATTGAGGATTTAAATCACGTAATAAATCTATAGGTAAATTCAATGTTGAAGTAATCTGATCAAAATGTAACATACGACTCACATTTATTGTATCTGTAGATAAAGGATGTGGTGGAGCTAAAGGCTCAAATCCATGTGCTTTATGAAAAGTGTAAGCATAAGTCATAGCTATAAAAGACGGGATATGACCACGTGTCTCACGAGGTAAATATTCATATATATCCCAGTATGTTTTAGCATTAGGAACTCTCTTTATAGCTTTATTAACGTTACCTGAGCCACAGTTATATGCTGCAATAACCAAAGTCCAATCACCATAAATCTTATAATAGTCTTTTATTAACTTACAAGCCGCTTGTGTAGATTTAACAGGGTCGAAACGCTCATCAACAAAAGAAGTATACTCTAAACCATAATGCTTACCTGTAGGTAACATGAATTGCCATAAACCAGCTGCTCCTGCACGTGATTTAATCTTAGGGTTAAGAGCTGACTCTATAACAGGCATTATCTTTAATTCCTCAGGCAAACCATTAATATCTAACTCCTTCTCGAATATAGGCATATAGTATTGTGCTAAACCTATCATACGGCACATAAATGTATGATACTTAATTGTATATCTTAAGATATATTGTTTAACAATAGGATTATAAGGTAGCTGAATAGCCGAAGCAAGCATATTTAATCTATGTTGGTAAACACTATCAGGCAATGCTTCTTCTGGTGCATATTCTGTAGACAAGTCAATATCTACGAAATCATTAAGGAAATTTTCATAAGAAATATTTATATTTTTCTCATACCAATCACTCAATAAACTGTCATACTGTTGGGTTGTAGCGTTTATTTTAAATGTTCCATCTCCTCCATCTACAGTAGTAGTCTGTGAATAAACAGATAATACCGTAAACATAGATATAAATATCAATAATCCTTTGCTTTTCATTATAAGTTTTATATTGTTAAAATTTAATTTTCATTGACAGACCCAATCCATCATAAGTTTTCCCATTTGTTGTATTTGCTCCTGACATTATTGTTGGCTCTATTTTCATGGATAAATCATCTGACACATCATAACGCCTTAGATACGCCTCAACGTGAGCATCTATCACATTCAATAAATAAAATCCACAAGTTAAGATAATACCTAAATCTCTATATCGTCTATAAGAATCACGTGTATTCTCTAAGAAAGTCGATGAGTAATAACCCCCAAATTCATCAACTGTAGCATCATTTCCATCAGTTAATAATTCGTAAGCTAACTTAAATCGTTTATATCCCCTATTATTATAATCCACAACATAACCAAATGCTGCAAGTCCTCCATAAATTATAGGTAACTTCCAATAGCTTTTATTATAAATCTGTCCTGCACCAGGGAAAATTGCAGACAACATTGTAGCTTTATTAGTGGGGTGAACATCCCCCTTGTAATTTAAAGCTGCATCACCTATAAAATAAGCATAGGTTAAGGCTGTACCTATCATAAATACTGTTTTCTGAGTACTATATTTATTTTTCTCCCGTAAAAGTTCATCTAGGTTATCTTGAGGAACATTTATAGAGTAGGCATGTTCGTAAGCATCATTATATTTCTTAAAATTACGTGATGCGTTAACAGTTAAGTAGGCTAAACTACCAGTAGTTGCATACAAAATTGGCAATTTCATGTACTGTCTATTTCTTATCTGACCATAGCCTGGCAGAACAAATGACAGACCTACTGTTTCAGTGAATGTTTTTATTTTCAATGAATCCCTAACCATCTTTTCTCGTTGCTTTCTCAGCAATTTAGGGTCTGTGATAGTGTCAAATGAACGTGCAATACGAGTTTGCTCGTCTAAAAACTTCTCAGCCATAGTTGGAAACACTCCACCCTTGATAAACATAGTATCTGATTTGAAAGTAGCTTTTGTTAAGCTATCAGATTCTGCTATAACAGCTTTTAGGCTATCAGGGAGTATAACTCCACTTCTATATTTTGCACTATCAGCATTTGACTTATTTTGTGTTAACATTAGGCTGTCTGCTTGCACTTGAGTCAATAATGTATCTTGCGCATTTAGAACAGTATCTACAGACTTAAACGTCGTATCTTGTACGTATGCTCTACCCTTTTCATTTACATTACCAGAAAACACTTCACCTGTCATATCTAGCAGTGAAGCATAACTTAAATTATTTGTTGCACTAACATATAATATCAATAATGTATATATAATATAATTTTTACGTTGCATATTCAATTAGGTATAGAGAGTAATTATGAGTTGAAAATTAGAAATTAAAAGTTCTAGACAAAGTATGCTCACATATTGATATCACCTTCACCTTTCGCCTCTTTTCCTTAGTTTTTAATAACTGATTTTAGTTGTTTAAAATTCAATTTCCAGAAGCTCCCTTTAATTTTGTCCTTATGGAAGTAACTCAAATTTTGACAATATATTGTTTATATCCGAGTCGTCTTTAAAGTTTATAACTATCTTACCTTCTCCGTTTTTGCCTTTTTTAATACTTATGTCTTGTGAGAAATATTTCTCTAGGTGTTCAACAAGTTTTATATAGCTTTCTGGCAACTCATAATCATCACTGTTTTTAACTACCTTTTCTTTTGTTTCTTTAATATTTTTTACGAGTATCTCAGTTTGACGTACCGACAAAGCGTTTTTTATAACTCTCTTAAGTACTGAGCATTGTTTTTTCGTTGATTCAAGACTTAAGATAGCACGCGCATGTCCCATAGAGATAACATCATCACGTAAAGCACCTTGAATTTCAGCAGGTAACTTAAGTAATCTAATATAATTACTGATTGTAGAGCGTTTCTTCCCTACTCTATCAGCCAATTCTTCTTGTGTTATCTGACACTCCTCAACAAGTCTTTGTAAAGTAAAGGCTACTTCTAAAACATTAAGATCTGCACGTTGGATATTTTCAACAAGAGCCATCTCTAATATATTATCAGATCCTTTTACTGTACGTACATAGGCAGGAATAGTAGCTAAGCCAGCTAATTTTGAAGCACGGTAACGTCTTTCACCTGATATTATAATATAACTATCTTCATCTTCGTCTCTATATACGGTAATAGGTTGTATTACACCTAAGGATTTTATAGATTCTGAAAGCTCTGATAAAGACTCATCATCAAAAATCGTACGTGGTTGGTTGGTATTGGGCTTAACCTTTGAGATTTCTATTTCCCATTGATTAACCTTAAACACAGGTTCATTATCTTTAAGTTGGATGTCCTCCATCTTAAAGATAGCATCTAAACCTCTACCTACTCTTTTTGCTCTTAATTTTTTATCTACCATTTTATAAATTACTTGTCAATTTTTTATTCCTATTAGTTCCCTTAGTTTTCCTTAGCAATAATTTCTTTTGCTAAATTTAAATATGCTACACTACCTGTCGATTGTGCATCATATAAAAGTGCTGGTAAACCATAACTTGGTGCTTCAGAAAGTCTAATATTACGAGCTATAATTGTCTTAAATACTAGCGATCCAAAGTGAGAACGCACATCTTCAACAACATGGTTTGATAGCTTCAAACGCGAGTCATACATAGTCAATAAGAAACCTTCTATCTCTAATGACGGATTTTTTCCTGCTTTTATAGTTTTCACAGTATTTAACAGTTTACCCAATCCCTCAAGTGCAAAATACTCACACTGAACAGGGATAAGTACTGAGTCAGCTGCATTCAATGCATTTATTGTTAGCTGTCCCAATGATGGAGAACAGTCAATAACTATATAATCATAATCAGCTTTCACAGCTTTAAGTACCTTCTTAAGTCTTGTAGAGCCATTTTCCAGATTTAACATCTCGGCTTCAGCTCCTGCCAAGTCTATACTAGCTGGTATTATATCTAAATTAGGTAAATCTTCGCTTGTCTGTATTACATTTTTTATATCTTCTTCTCCTAAAAGCAATTCATAAATACCTTGGTTGTTTATGTCAAAATTCAAACCAGAAGTAGCATTTGCCTGCGGATCTGAGTCTACTATCAAAACTTTTTTACCTGCCACTGAAAGTGATGCTGCAAGGTTTATTGCCGTTGTAGTTTTACCTACACCGCCCTTTTGGTTAGCAAGAGCAATTATTTTACCCATATTTTTAAAAATAATTAATTTTTCATTTACCTTAACATACTGTAGCAGTGAAATTTATACGTTATCAAACTTTTACACCAACTACTTAAACTTCAAGTGTATTAACAACTTAGCATAAAAAGCAAAAATACACTATTCCCTGCAAAAATAGTTAAAATCTTTTAAAGATTGCCTAAAAATAATTATATAAATTATCTTTGCACTATAAAAAGTTTATAAATATGAATAATAACGATACTATTGTAGCTCTTTCAACTGGTCGTGGAGGCGCTATAGCTGTGATTAGAGTCACTGGAAATGAAGCTATCAATATTGTAAGTAACCATTTTCAATCTACATCAAAAAAAAATCTTACTCAAAAAAAAGGTTTTACTCTTAATTATGGAAATTTCATAGATAAAAGTGAAAATAAAATTGACGACGTGTTGATTTCTTTATTCCGCAATCCTAAATCATACACTGGGGAGGATATGGTTGAGATTTCTTGTCATGCTTCAGATTATATCATAGGTGAGATTATCTCGTCACTTATCTGCTCAGGCGCCCGTATCGCCATGCCTGGGGAGTTTACTCAGCGCGCCTACCTTAACGGCAAGATGGATATTATTCAGGCTGAGGCTGTAGCAGATATGATAGCTACAACTTCTAAGTCTAGTCATACGCTTGCCTTGAACCAAATGAGAGGCGGATATTCAGCTGAATTTTCTATCCTTAGGGATAAATTGCTAAATCTTATGTCTTTACTAGAGCTAGAGTTAGATTTCTCGGAAGAAGATGTAGAGTTTGCTGATAGAAGTTTACTAAATAATTTACTAAATGAGATTTACTCCAAGATTGGGAATTTGGTAGGTTCTTTCAAGCTAGGAAATGCCATCAAGAACGGTATTCCTGTAGCTATAGTTGGCTCTCCAAATGTGGGTAAGTCCACTTTACTAAATGCCTTCTTAAAGGAGGAAAGAGCTATAGTTTCAGCTATTGCTGGTACTACTCGTGATGTTATTGAGGAAACTTTAACTTTAGGAGGGGTATTATTTAGATTTATTGACACAGCAGGTATACGTGAAACGGAAGATGTTATTGAGTCTATAGGTGTAGAGCGCGCCATAGCAACTATCTCTAAGGCTCAGATAGTTATGTTTGTCGTTGATGCAGAAGCTGAGCTATGCGACACGGTACAGAACTTCACAAAATTACACAGTGAAGGAGCTTTTAAGGATAAGAATTTATTTTTATTGATAAACAAGTGCGACTTAGTAGACAGCGACCGTATTAATCTAATCACTTCTTCTATATCTGAGGTGTACAGCGACTTCACATCTTTTAGCCTATCAGCTAAAAGTGGTCAGGGCATCGCTGAATTAGAGAAATATCTTTCTGAGGAGTACAACATAGGCATAGATTCCGAAAGTGTAGTAATTAGCAATATGCGCCACTACGAGCTTCTTTCCTCTGCCAAAATCAGCACTGAACGTGCCATCACCGCTTTAGAAAACAACCTCCCTAACGACCTTATCAGCGCTGATATTAGAGAAACTATTCATTATTTAAGTAGCCTTACTGGGCAACTTACTACGGATAATATTTTAGAAAATATTTTCAAGAATTTTTGCATTGGCAAATAAATCATTGATACTAAAGTAGTTACATATCCAACAAACGGCTAATAAGCATCCATTTAGGGTGCTTATTTTTTGTATCACATTGTCGCATAGTGTCGCAAAATGGTACTTGTTATACCCCTTTTTTTCCATTATTTTTCCATTGATTAGAATGGTGATATTTTTTAGGCTATTTCGCCCGTGATTTCGCCGAGAAGCTGCATATTTTGAATGAGGCGGAATGAAGCGGAATGAGCCCGAATGGAGCGAAAAGTCGCTATAACAGCGGTTTACAGCGAGATATAGCCGATATCTTACACCACTTGGGTGACATAATGGGAGAAATAACCGAAAGTGAGGATCTAGCCAAAATCTCGTTATTTCTCCCCAAATATTAGTCATTAGTGTGAATTAGCATACATTGGACGATAATAGCCAAAAATCGCACAAAGAACCTATCATACCTTACTATGCGACACTAAGCACTCTTAACCGAGTGCTTTTTTTGTGTCCGTATGTGAGATATGGTCACACTTACTATACCACAATTTTCACACTCATATAACAAAAAACAACCAATGAGCAGCAAAACAAAATACCCAAAAGTGTGTGCTCACTGTGGCATACACTTCGTAGCGCAAAAAAT
>JAWXTP010000027.1:0-29360 GCA_044433415.1 Rikenellaceae bacterium | reverse complement strand
GAAAAATTGTATTTATAGCTGTATGAACTCTAATATTAAATGATTGAAATTATTGATATTTAGTAATTTAAAATGCTAGTTAATAAATATATTATTGTAAAAATTCTTCCGACCAAGAATGCCCTTTGACCTCTTTGACCCTCCAACAATCTTTCAAGCTATTATTCCTCGCTTGTCGCTTACTGTCCCAATTGTCCCAATTGCCCATCATTTTCTATTTCCACATATTTCCATAAAAAAGACAAATAGCCCCCCCTTAATCCAAGGAAAGTTCTATTTGTCTTTTTATACTTTATAACAATCAGATGCTACTTATTATTTTTAGCTTCTTCTTTCAGCTCTTTTTTCATTTTCTTGATATTAGCTCTTGTAAGAGGATCTTTGCGACCGAATACAGAGATATGAACATATCTAGAAGGGTTCTCTTGAAGATCCATTAATAAAGATGAAAGATTAGCTGTAGAACTTTCTAAGTTATCATATAATGATGTGTCATTAAACATCATGCCCATAGTACCTTTTTTATCATTAATGTTAGAAATTGTAGTTTCTACTTCAGCCAAAGTGCTGTTTACGGATGAAACAAGGCTAGGTAGAGAGGCGCTTAATGAGTCTGACATAATAGAGAAGTTCTCTACAGTGTTTCTTAGGAAAGGAGTAGTTTCTTTAAAGTCCGAAGTTATATTTTCAAGATTTGAAGCTATAGCAATTAACTCGCCACTCATAGATTTTATACTTTTAGCAGCATCTTCCGACATTTCGTTTACATTACTAACTGTAGAAGTAATATTTTTTATTGTCTCTTCGTCTAAAATAGAGTTTATATTATCCAAGGTAGTTTTTAAAGCTGTAAGTGCTCCGTATACTTGATCTTTCACCTCGTCAATTTGCTTTGTCATATTGTCGTCTAATCGACCATTGATGTAGTCGTCGTCTTCAAGGTAGGTAGTAGCATTACCTGTTTTAATCATAATAACTTTGCCACCTAACATAGATTGATTAGCAATAATAGCCTCAGAGTTTTCAGGGATTTTATATTTTTTGTTAACCGTAAAGGAAACTTCAATATCGCTATCTATAGATCCTAAGTTAATAGCTGTAACAGAGCCTACTTTTACTCCTTTGATTAAGACAGCAGAGGAAACCTCTATGTTGTCGCTCTCAGGGAACTTTGCTTTTAAGGTATGTGTCTGAGAGAATATATCTAAACCCTTCAAAAAATTCACTCCCCAATATGCTGCAAATAATACAAGTAATGTATATACTGCAACCTTAATTTCTCTTTTTATTTTCATAATTTTATAATTGTTTTTTTTAATCTAAAAGCATTAAAATCCTGTTTATAGATACTTCTTTAATGTAAAATGAACCAAGCAAAGGTAATAAAAAAATGCAAAAGTTAAAATTACTGATGAAATTTATAAATCTAAAATCGTTAAAATACAATTTTTAGAAATTCCCACTATGTTATTCTGTTACCGCAATAGCATCTCTAACATTTATTTTCACATCACCATTATAAGCAGTTACAAATGCATCTTTGAATTTATCACTTCTTACAGTGCGTTGCATTTTTAATGCCTCTTTGTAAGTCTTTTCTTTAATATAATACTTGTAAGAACCATTAACCTTGCTACATAGAACATTTTTATAGAACTTGCCAAAGTTTTTGTAAGAAATATCTATTTCTTTTGAAGTACTTGACAGTTGAACTCTATAATGTACTGATTTAGGGTCTGTAATTTTACTTGAAGACTTTGTTGTTACAGGTTTTGGTTCAGTAATTGGTAATTCAACGTAATCTTGGTCACTTTCATTGTTTAAAGATACAGAAATTTCTTTAATACCACTGTCAACTTCTTTTTTGTATCTTGTAAAAGCATTCAAAAGTGACAAAGCTATACTTTTTTGTTTTTCTTTATTTATTAAATATGTTCTATCGGTACTGTTTGACAAAAATCCTACTTCTGTTAGCACACTAGGCATAGAAGTACGCCATAATACAAGAAATCCAGCTTGTTTTACACCTCTATTTGTAGATAGATATTTTTTAGAGTATTCTTCTTGAATTGCAGAGGCGAAAATGCTACTTTGCTCTATAAAAGAAGATTGCATTAATGAGAAGATGATATATGACTCAGCAGAATTAGGGTCAAAACCCTCATATTTTTGTTCGTAGTTGTCTTCTAATGTAATTACATTATTCTCTTTCATAGCAATCTCCATATTTTTTGAAGATTGGTTAGTCCCTATTAGAAAGGTTTCTACACCTCTTGCGCTGCTACTTTTTGCAGAATTTACGTGTATAGATAAAAATAAATCTGCATTTGCATCGTTAGCAATTTGAGACCTTTGGTGTAACTCAACAAAGATATCAGTTTTTCGTGTATATATGACTTTTACGTCAGGGTGACGTTCGTTTATTAAACGACCTAGCTCTAAAGCGATGGCAAGAGTTATGTTTTTTTCATAATATTTGCCATAGGTGGCTCCAGGGTCGTTACCACCGTGCCCAGCGTCTATAACTATACACTTTAAATTTGAATTCCCAGTGTTTTTACTACTTTGGGAGTAAAGATTTAATATTGATAAACAGTTGATAAACAATATTAAAGTTATTATTTTAAAAAAGTTCATTATATATGTTGTTTGCCTTTGTTATAAATTTGATTATCTTTGTGAGTTGTAATATTTGAGTACAAAATTAAAAAAATGTTTGGATTTGCAATATATTAGTATAAAATATATAATTAGGTTAATGTTCATTATGTTGATAATGAGCACTTACGTTCTATTTTCAGTGGATAATTATGTTGCCGCTCAAAATAGAAGAGGAAGCGTGTCGAAAAATGAAGCATTAAATTATCAAGATAGTGAACAAAATTCAGGTAATTTAAATTTTGATGGCTTAAGAGGTCCCTTTAATGATACTATCCCAGGTGATAGTATTTCTAAGGATTCACTTTCTGTAAATTCTAAAATTGCTACAGATTCTTTGTCAGCGAATGATAGTATTCCACAAAAAAGCAATAGTGCATTAACAGATATTTTGTCTGGTACGGGAAAAGATTCTCTTGTGTATGATATAAAGACAAGTCAGGTTTATATGTATAAAACAGGTGTAGTTAACTACCAAGATAAAGAGTTAAATGCAGATTATATTAATCTAGATATAAAAAAGAACCTTATCATAGCCCAAGGAGTCCCAGTTAGAAAGGAAATAGACTCTATGCAAATGAATGTTGATCCTGCTGATAGTATAGAATATCTAAAGCCTAAATTTGTCGACGGTGCTACTACTTATGATATGGACTCCATAATCTATAATATAAATAGTGAAAAGGCAAAAATCTATGGTATATCTTTCCAAGAGGGCGAAGGTACGCTTAGAGGTAAGGATATAAAGAAAATGGACGATGAAATTTTTAACATCAATGGAGGTATCTATACCACATGTGACCATGAACATCCTCACTTCTATATAAAAATGACCAAAGCTCAGTTTGTACAAAATGATGATGCTAAAAAAGTAATTATTGGGCCTTCATATATAGTATTAGAAGATGTGCCTCTACCTATAGGTGTCCCTTTTGGTTTCTTTCCTATGGTTTCAGACAAGAACTCAGGTGTTATACTTCCAGAAATTGGTGAGGATAACGCTAAGGGTTTTTATGTTAAGGATTTTGGTTATTACTTTGCTTTTAATGATTATATGGACTTGACAACTCAGGCAGGTATCTATACTTTTGGCTCATGGGAGGCAAGTATGTCTTCTACCTATAAGGTAAGATATAAATTTAGTGGTAGCTTTAATTTTAACTATGCGAAAACTATTACAGGTTCTAAGGGTAGTTCCGATTATGCAAAGATGAATAACTATAGTTTAAGATGGTCGCACTCTCAGGATTCGAAATTCTTACCAGGTTCTACTTTCTCAGCTAGTGTTAACTATTCTACAAGTTCATATAATAAGTACGATTCTGATAATATTCAAGATTATATTAGTGCACAAACGAGTTCGTCGATTTCTTATTCTAAAACATGGTCAGGAACTCCTTTTTCGTTCACTTCTAGTATTCAACACTCACAAAACTTTCAGGACTCTTCTGTAGTGTTATCACTACCAAGTTATTCGTTGAGCATGTCTAGGATTTATCCTTTCCAGCGTAAAAATGCTGTAGGTGCTCAGAAATGGTATGAAAAAATATCTCTTAGCTATACTAACACCTTAAGTAACACTATCAGTACTACAGAAGATAAGATGTTCAAAAGTGAGATGTTTGATAATATGAAAATAGGTATGAAACATAGTGTACCTGTTAGTACTAGTTTAACATTTCTGAAATATATTACTGCATCACCTTCTGTTAGTTATAACGAAAGATGGTATTTTAAAAAAATTATGCAGGAGTGGAATCCTGAAGAAGCCGCTGTAGAAAAAACAGATACCATCCCTGGTTTCTACCGTGTATATGATTATAGCTTCTCTACAAGTTTAACGACAAAGCTATATGGTATGTATACTTTTAAAGGTAAAGACCCTGCTGTAAAAGCTATACGCCATGTCATAACACCATCTGTTAGTTTTTCTTATTCACCAGATTTTGGTAATGAGAAATATGGATACTATAAACCTGTACAATCAAATGCTCAAGGAGATATTACTTATTATTCACCTTTTGCAAATGAGATTTATGGTGTACCTAGTCGTGGAGAATCAGGTTCTATATCCTTCTCTTTAGGTAATACCTTAGAAATGAAGGTTAGGTCTTATGCCGATACTACAGGTACTAAAATAGTGAAGCTGTTAGAAAGTTTTAGTATTTCTTCGTCTTATAACTTACTTGCAGACTCCATGAATTTATCTAACTTTTCTGTAAGTGCTAGGACTACTTTATTTAAAACTTTAGGTATTAACGTAAGTGCAACATTCGACCCTTACCAAGTAGATGCTAATGGAACAAGAATTAATAAGTATTTAGTGCAGTCAGGGCAGTTGGCTAGACTTTCAAGTTTAGGTTTCTCTTTTGGTTACTCCTTTAATAATACTCTAGGTGCTGATGGAAAAGGCTCTTCTAATGGTTTAAATAGAGCGCCTACATTAGCAGAACAAGATTATTTTGCTAGGAATAATATAAGTTATGCCGACCAACAGCAATATTTAAGTATGCAGAATTATTACGACTTCTCTATCCCGTGGAACTTGTCGTTTAATTATAATTTCAGTTACTCCAATTCAGGTGCTAGTAGAAGTTTAACACAAACCATGTCGTTTAATGGTTCAATAAACCTTACCAATAAATTTGGTCTTACTTTTAGTAGTGGTTTAGATCTTTCAACGATGGAGTTTACTCCTGGTACTGTTGGTTTGAGTAGAGATTTGCACTGTTGGCAGATGACGTTTAACTGGGTTCCTGTAGGTTTCAGGCAGAGTTGGAACTTTAAGATAGCCGTTAAGAGTGGTATGTTGAGTGACCTTAAGTACGAGAAGAGTAGTAGTTATACCAATAATTACAGTAGTTATTATTAGTTGTTAGTGTTAGCAAATAGGTTGAGGTGGGTATAACACAACAAAACGAAATTTATAAAGTTAAATATTTATGAAAAAACATATAATCGTTGCTGCAATAACAGCATCACTATTAAGTTGTAATACTATGACAAAAAATGAAAATCCTTTGTTAGGAGACTTTACGGCGCTACATCAAACAGTGCCTTTTGATAAGATAGAAAATGAGCATTATATTCCTGCCTTTGAAGTGGCACTTGCAGAAGCTAAGGCTGAGATTAATGAGATAGTATCTTCTACAGAAGAGCCAACATTTGAAAACACTATCATAGCATTGGAGAGAGCAGGAGAGAGATTAAATTTAATATCTACTATTTTCTTTAATCTTAATAGTGCACATACAAATGATACTCTACAAAATATAGCTCTTGAGATATCACCAAAGTTAACAGAGTTTTCAAACTTTATAACTCTTAATAATGAGCTTTTCCAAAAGATAAAGGTGGTATATGAGAATGTTGACAGTTCTAATTTAACTAAGGAGCAAGAGATATTACTAGATGACAATTACAAAAGTTTCTCTAGAAAGGGAGCTGCTTTAGAAGATGATAAAAAAGCGGAATATAGTAAAATCGCTACTGAGATGTCTACTTTATCTTTAGAGTTTCAACAAAATGTGTTAGCTGCAACAAACGAGTTTGAATTGCACCTAACTACTGAGGACGAAGTTAAGGGATTGCCAAATTTTGTTAAAGAGATGGGAGCTTCTGAGGCTAAATCACGTTCTAAGGAAGGTTATGTATTTACGTTACATGCTCCAAGTATGGTACCTTTCATGCAATACTCAGAAAGACGTGACTTACGTGAGAAATTATGGAGAGCATATAATAGCCGTTGTTTTAAAACAGAAAAATATAATAACGAAAATATCGTTAAAAGAATAGTTGAATTGCGACTTAAGAGAGCTCAACTTCTAGGTTATGCTACACATGCTGATTATGCTTTAGAGGATAGAATGGCAAGTAATAGTGCTGCTGTAAATGAGTTTTTAGCTGAATTATTAGATAAGTCACTGCCTTTTGCTAAGTCGGATGTTAAGATGGTAAATGAATATGCTAAGAAAAATGGAGCAGATTTCGAGGTTATGCCTTGGGATTTTGGTTATTATTCAGATAAGCTAAAGAATGAAAAATATGCTCTTAATGACGAACTTCTAAAACCTTATTTTGAATTAACAGCTGTAAGAAATGGAGTATTCGCATTAGCTACAGAATTATATGGCATTAAATTCGTTAAAAATGATGATATAGTACCTTACCAAGAAGATGTAGAATGTTTTGAAGTATTTGATGAAGATGGATCTTTCCTATCAGTACTTTACTTAGACTTCTTCCCACGTAGTTCTAAATCTGGCGGTGCATGGATGACTTCGTATAGAGAGCAGTATGTTAAAGATGGTGTTAACGTACGTCCTCACGTCTCTTTAGTATGTAACTTCACTAAACCTACAGAAGAAACACCTTCGCTACTTACTTTTAGTGAGCTTACAACTTTCTTACATGAATTTGGTCACGGTTTACATGGCATGCTAGCTAATGGTACTTATGTTTCTACTTCAGGAACTAATGTAGCACAAGACTTTGTTGAGTTGCCTTCACAGATACTAGAAAACTGGGCTACAGAAAAAGAGTTCTTAGCTATGTTTGCTAAACACTATCAAACAGGAGAAGTAATTCCAGATGAGTTAGTAGAAAAAATCATAGCTTCTAAGAATTATTTAAGTGGTTATGCTAGTGTAAGACAATTAACGTTTGGTATTAGTGATATGGCATGGCATTCAATTACTGAACCTGTAGAGGTAACTGTTCAGGAGTTTGAAAAGAATGCAACAGTAAAAGTTGTAGTTTTGCCAAGTGTAGATGATGTTTGTATGTCGCCATCTTTCAGTCATATTTTTGCAGGTGGTTACTCAGCAGGATATTATAGCTACAAATGGGCAGAAGTCCTTGATGCAGATGCTTTTTCTTTATTTAAAGAAAAAGGTATCTTTAACAAGGAAGTAGCAAAATCGTTTAGAGAAAACATATTGTCAAAAGGTTCTTCTGAAGACGAAATGGAATTATTCATTAAGTTTAGAGGTCGCAAACCTGAAATTGACGCTTTATTAAATAGATTAGTTTCGGAATAATGAACAATAAATTTTTATATTTAATCGTTATTTTACTCAGTTTCACTTCTTGTGGTATTGATGATAGTGACACGTCTAGTGTTGTTAGTCAGATTGCCCGTATAAAGACCTTTGTAGAAAGTCAATACGTTGATTATTTTGTCATAGATAATAGCATTTATGTTGCAAATATAGATGATGTTGTTATGGTAGGAGAACAAATAGAAGTTGGAGATTCAGTAACTATTAGTTATGCAATATTTGAATTTTATTCAAGTATAGATGATTTAGTTTATACAAATATTGAAAGTATTGCTGAGGATTATAACTTTACTATTGATGGTGCAACTTACGAACCATTAAAAATAAAATATGGAACAACAGATTTATATGAAGGTATGGAATTATCCTTATATAATCTAGTTGAAGGAGCTACTTACATTGCCTTTATTCCTAGTAGTTATGCTTATGGTGATAAATACAATGGAGTGGTGACAGATAATACGTCTTTAGCAATATATTTATATATAGACGATATTACTAAAAATTAATTGATTTTTTGTATATTTGTAGCTTGTTAAAGTAAGATTTTATAAAGAATTAAGAGTGAAGATATCACTTTATTATTAAATAATATTAGAAAATTTGAACAAAATGATTTCAAAACTAAGGAATATATTTCTAATGGTGGCATTTGCCTTAGTTGGTTTCTCGTGTGCAGAGAGCATAGAGACTGATTATACAGAAGTAGAATTAACATCTTTTGATAAGTGGATGGCAAAGTATTATCCTGAATATCCTAAGGTTACTGATGGGTTATATTACAAGATTGTTAAAGGCGATAACCCTAATGGTTACACGCCTGACTCAATAGCCGATTGGATATATGTAAACTACACAGGTCAAGATTTAGAAGGGAATTATTTTGCAAATACATATGTGCCTTTAGCTAAACACTTGGGTACTTACGCAAATACTACTCACTTTGTACCTTTAGTTTCTTCTTATCAATATAGTAGTACGATACTTACAACAGGTGCTTTATATGCGTTAGCAGAAATGCAAGAGGGGGACTCAGTAGATATTTTTATGTCAAGTGACTGGATAGGAAGCACAGCAAACGCTGCACCTTATACAGGATTTGAGGGAAACTTATATAGTGCTCCAGAAAGTGGACCTGCTCGTGTGTCATTGAAATTTGAATCTATGACAAGTAATCCTTCTAAAGATGGTTATGAAGCAGTAGAAAGATATGCTATGGACACTTTAGGTTTAACTTTGGCGGACAGTCTTGAAACAGGTATTTATTATAAGCTGTTAGTTGAAAATCCAGAGGGCGACACTATTCCTACGGACTCTTCAGTATATTTAATTTATACAGGTATGTTCCTTGATGGATTTGTATTTGACACTAATGATGAGGATGTAGCTGATTCATTAGATGTAGATTATTCTGATGACTCAGGAAGTTACTCACCTATTATTTTCTCTTATTCTGGTGTTGATGACTCGGGAGACTATGTTGACGGTTTTGCTGCGGTAACTAAGAAACTTAGAGTTGGGGAAACTGCTATCTGTGTATTTACTTCAGAAAATGGCTATGGTGCTTACGGTAGTACCAGTGGAAATACTATAATACAGCCTTATGATCCGTTAGTCTTTAAAATCAAGGTGCTTACCGAAGACGAGATGGACGACTATTAATAATGATTAATGGTTAATGATTAATGATTAATGAACGACAAGCGACTGGATAACCTTGTAATGGAGGTGTTTAGTCGCTTGTCTTAATTCGTATAATACCTTTGAAAAAATAAACTTATGAAACAACAAGGAAAGTTATATCTAATACCTACTCCTATAGTAGATTGCGATAATCCTTTTTTATATATGCCTCTTTACAATAAAGAAGTAATCACATCTATAGATTATTTTGTTGTTGAAGAACTGAGAACAGCACGTCGTTTTATTTCTAAATGTAAAACAGGCAAAACTATAGATTCTTTAAATTTTTCTGAACTTAATGAGCATACTTCTCAGCTTGAAATAGATAAATTGGCACAACCTTTGAAAGATGGTTTTGATGTTGGAGTTATGAGTGAAGCTGGAGTTCCTGGAGTTGCAGACCCTGGGGCTATGATAGTCGAGAAAGCTCATAAAATAGGTGTAGAAGTTATTCCTTTAGTAGGTCCATCTTCTATTCTTATGTCTTTAATGGCGTCAGGTATGAATGGACAGAGTTTTACTTTTAATGGTTATCTGCCTATTAAAGGTGCAGAAAAAACTAAAAAATTAAAGGAATTAGAACGAAAAGCCAACCAAGGACAAACACAAATTTTTATTGAAGCGCCTTATCGTAATGAAAATTTATTTAATGATATGTTAAACATACTTTCGCCTCATACTAGGCTTTGTGTAGCTTCTAATATAAGTGCTGATAATCAATTTATTAGAACATGTGCTATTTCTGAGTGGAAAAAAAGTTCAAAACCATCATTAAAAAAGATACCAACTATTTTCTTGATAGGATAAAAATTACTATATTTGTATTCAGAAAAAGGAAAGTACAATAATTCCTTTTCTTTTTTAGATAATTTACTGTTATAAAATTAACAATATAATTTAATTAAAATTATGAATGTTCCATCAAATTTAAAATACTCTAAAGATCACGAGTGGATTAGAGTAGAGGGTGAAGAAGCCTATGTTGGTATCACTGATTTTGCACAAGATCAGCTTGGTGATATTGTGTTTGTTGACGTTATCACTGTGGGCGAGACCTTAGAAAAAGACGAAGTTTTTGGTTCTATTGAAGCTGTTAAAACTGTATCTGATGCATTTATTCCTGTAGCAGGTGAGGTACTAGAGTTCAATGAAGCATTAAATGATGCTCCAGAGACTGTCAACAGTGATCCTTACGGAGACGGTTGGATGATAAAGATAAAAATAACAAATGCTGATCAACTTGCAGAGTTATTATCAGCAGAAGATTATACAAAACTTATTGGTTAATATACAAATCACTTTATAAAAAAATAGTTATGGTAAACAAAGTTACAGTAGTAGGTGCTGGTAATGTAGGTGCTACTTGCGCTCACGAAATTGCAAGAATGGACGTATGTAAAGAAGTTGTTATTGTTGATGTTAAAGAAGGCGTTTCTCAAGGAAAAGGTCTTGACATGTGGCAAACAGCTCCAATTCTTGGATTCAACACAAGAATCACAGGTTCAACTAACGATTATTCAAAAACTGAAGGTAGTGAAATCGTTGTAATTACAGCAGGTCTTCCACGTAAACCGGGGATGACTCGTGATGACTTAATTTCTATCAACGCAGGTATCGTTAAAGAAGTTACTGAAAACATCATGAAATATAACGAGAATCCAATTATCATCGTTGTATCTAATCCTCTTGACGTTATGACTTACGCTGCTTTCCTTGCTTCAGGTCTTAAATCAAATAGAGTATTTGGTATGGCTGGTATTCTTGATACAGCTCGTTACTGTGCATTCATCGCTGAAGAGTTAGGTACTTCTCCAGCTTTAGTACAAGCTCAATTAATGGGTGGTCACGGTGATACTATGGTGCCACTTCCACGTTTTACTAACGTATCTGGTATTTCAGTTACTGAGCTTATCGCTGAAGACAAACTTAACGAAATCGTTGAGAGAACTAAAAACGGTGGTGGTGAGATTGTTGCTCTTATGGGTACATCTGCATGGTATGCTCCAGGTCTTTCTGCAGCTGTTATGGTACAAGCTATCGCTAACGACACAAAAGCTATTCTTCCTGTATGTGCATCACTTAACGGTGAGTACGGTTTAACAGATCTTCACTTAGGTGTTCCTGTAGTTTTAGGTAAAGAAGGTGTTGAGAAAATCGTTGATCTTAAATTAGACGAAGAAGAAACTGCTTTATTAAACAGTTCAGCTCTTCACGTTAAGAAAGTTATGAAAGTTCTTGACGATATGAATATGTTCGATGCTAAATACGGTTCAGATACTTTATAGTATTTAACGTAATATAGTTCTTTAAAGGGTGGCTAATGTAGTCACCCTTTTTTATTTAATTTTATTGAGTGTAAATTATTTTAAAAAGTAGGATAATGGGATATTAATAGATTCTATTTCAAAACTTCACAAATGCCTTCAGCCAAAATTATTTTTGCTAAAATCCAATTTTTAGAAGTCCTCTTAATTAGTCACCTAATTCCTTTAATGAGAATGTATTGTTTTCAAACACACCGTAAGTAGGGTTTTTAATCCACTCTCCAAGTATAACGACTTTAGATTTTTCGTTTAATTCATAAATAGTAGGAGTGTGAAGGTGACCAAAGACAAAATAATCTACTTTTTCGCCATCTTCTAGCTTCTTACGGGAGTATCTTACGGCATATTCATCTTCGCCCTTAAATACGTGAGAAATGGGCTTAGAAACCCTACTGCTGTTGCTCCACCAACTTCCGAACCAGTTAGAGAGATCAGCATGAACAAAGAATCTATATAGTTTTAGAATTAAGGCGCTATTAAAGAGAGAGTACATCAATCGAAAACCTAGGGATGTGTCTTTTAGTATTAGATTATGGCCGTGCCCTACTAGAAAAGTGCTGCCATTAAGAGTAAATATTTCAGGTGTATAATGCATACTTATACCTATACTCTCAAAATAGTCATAAGTCCAAGTGTCATGATTACCTTTAAAATAGTATATTTTGATGCCTTTAGAAGTCATGCTTTCTAGCTTAGCAAGTACTTTTATGTGTTGTTTAGGTACTACACTTTTGTATTCTAACCAAAAGTCAAATATATCACCTAATAAAAATAATGCTCCTTCATCAGGAGCATTATTTTTAAGTAAATCTTGTTCCACTTCGTCTAGCCAATTTATAAAGAGTTTTTCACGCTCCTTAGCAGGTTTGTCTTTAAGGTTAAGCCCTAAATGAACATCAGAAGTAAAATAATATTTCATAATATTTTCATACTAAAGTGAGTTCTACAATGTTTCTTGAATTTTTTTAACTAATTCATTGTCCCAAAGATTTTTACCAACAATGTTACCTTCTCTGTCTAATATGTAGTTAGTAGGTACAGATGATAAGTTGTAAAGCCCAATCATAGGAGAAGATTCGCCTAAGAAGTCATTAACGTTAATCCAAGGTAGACGTTGAGTAGTGATAGCGTTAACCCATTCTTGTTTAGATCTGTCAATAGAAACTTGGTAGATTTCAAAACCTTTAGAAGAATAAGTGTTATATAAATCCTTAAGTTCTTTATTCATTAAAGAAGCGTTAGGTGATTGCACACTCCAAAAGTAAAGTAATACAGTTTTTCCTCTAAGAGAAGATAACTTTTGCTCTTTCCCAAACATATCCTTAGCAATTAACTCAGGAGATTTAACATCTTCAATAAGTTTTGAATTAACAAGATTGTGTATGTTGCTTCTATTTTCAAACTGTTCAACATCTTTAAGAAGTGTTTTAACATGTATTGAATTTGGATATTTATTAGTCAATGAGTCCGCTACAGCCTTATAATATAAAAAGTCTTGGCTGTCATTAAAGAAAGTCATACCATTAGGTAATGTTTGGTATAAAGCATATACAGAAGCTAGAGAGTTGCTATTTTCTATAACAAAAGCTATACATTTTCTTTTTTGGTTGTAATAACTTTGAGTAATCTCTACAGAAAGTTGATTGCGTACTTCTGTATCTGTAGCGCGTGCAAGAATGTTATTTAAAGAATCTATTTTAGTAAAAGTACTAGCCATAGATTTGTTAAGTTCAGAAAGCAAATCTGTGCCAACACTACCTTCTACTTGTAAAGTTTGTGTAATATCATAAATAGCATTTAGTTTTAGATTTTCACCTGGTTCGATTAATATAGTTGCAAGTTTATTGTCTACTCTTAGGTTAAGAAAACGAGGTTCTTTTCTGTTAAATTTATATTTGAATTTAAATTCACCGTTACTACCTAGTGTTACAGAATCTACGACCTTCTTTATTGGTGTGATTTGTTCAAGAATAAGTGTTTTGTCTTTAAGTCCTGTAAATTTACCGCTAATCTTTGCTTGGTCTGAAGAGCAAGAAAATAGTAGACTTACAACTGCTCCAATAAGAAAGTTTTTTAATAATTTTTTATACATACTATATTTGTCCATGTTAATAAAATGTCTAATTTGCTTTTATGTATTTTGTTATATTTTGTAAATAAACTTATAAAGTGTAGTAAAATAACGTGTTTAGTAAAAAATAACATATTTTTCATCGTTTATATACTAATAATACAGAACAAAAGTAGTATTTTTTTTTTAACATCAAAAATATTATAATTTTATACTAGCATTTTGTTATTTGTAATAATAAAATAGCAAGATTTAATATGTTGAGATAAAAGTGGTTAAGCTAAAGTTAATTTTTTTATATTTAACGCAATGTACATATCGTTTATTGCTGTAATTTATCTCTTATTTAAAGTATAGGAAGTTAAAAATTCATTTATATTTGCCTTAGAGTAAAAAAATAACTATCTTTGCAAACTAATAAGGGGAGTTACATAAACTGGTTTTACAAATACAAAACGTTAAAATCCAGTTTTAAGAAGTCCCCATAAGTAATCAAAATCACAATAAATGAGCAAAATTAAAGTATTGTACGTTTGTGGAGAAATGACTCCCTATGTTGACGAAAATAAAGTTTCGTTATTATGTAGAAGCCTCCCTCAATTGTCGCAAGAAAACGAATGTGACATAAGAACATTTATGCCTCGATTTGGAGTTATAAATGAGCGTAAAAATCAGCTTCATGAAGTTATTAGACTGTCAGGTATGAATATAGTTATTGACGATACAGACCATCAGCTAATAATTAAGGTTGCCTCTATCCCTAATGCTCGTGTACAGGTTTACTTTATAGATAACGATGATTATTTTCAACGTAAAGCTATGTTGGTTGACGAGAGCGGAGCTATTTTTGATGATAATGATGAAAGAGCGATGTTTTTCGCGCGCGGTGTTATCGAAACAGTTAGTAAGTTGAGATGGTCTCCAGAGCTTGTACACTGTCACGACTGGTTCTCGGCTTTCATGCCAGCTTATGTAAAATTCAAATATAATGATGATCCTTTGTTTGCATCTTCAAAAATTGTTCTTTCAGTTTATGATAATGCCTTTGATGGATATCTTGATGAAAATCTTGCAAATAAGCTAAAACTTGAGGGTTTCAAAGATGAGGATTTAAAGTTGTTAAAAGAAAATTCTTACAATAATCTAATCAAATTTGCGTTACAGTATATTGACGGACTTATCGTAGCAGGAAATGACGTTGATCCTGATATAATTGAGTTCGCAAAAAGCAAAGGTGTTTCGGTATTAGAACATTCTATCGATAACACAGATTATATTAATGAATATATTAATTTTTACAATGAAATACTTTCTAAGTAAAAGCAAAAAAGTTGTATTAATTACAACAATGTGTGTATTTAGTTTTGTAGCCTGTACAACAGCAGAACTTGATTTTGGTAGCGAATATCTTCCAGATGGGGAGAATATGGAGTTTACATCTACAACACTTACAGGTACGGTAGGTTATAATATTACAAGGGACTCTATCCCAACTAGTGCGTTAGGTGTAGCGTATTTAGGCTCAATAGTAACTCCTTTGTTTGGTGCGGTAGACGCAAGTTTTATTTCTACATACGTGCCAGGATCTTTTATTAATACTGACTCAATGTGGGGTGACTATCCAGCTATTGACTCTGTATTCTTGAATTTTGCAACTTCGTCTATCATGGGTGATACTCTTTACTCAGATTGGACAGTTACAGTTAGAGAGCTTTCTGAGAATTTGCCATTTGATAAATATCAGGCAGCTGAAGATACTTTGTATTATTATAGTAATTTCAATCCAGAACCTTATATTTCAGATGACATATTAGCACAATTTGAGGTTAAGAGGGCTGAGTATACAAAGCGTATAGAATTACCTATATCTTTTGCAGAAAGGTTCCTTGATACTAACGGCATGGTATTTATATATGACTCTTTATTCATTGAGAAATTTAAAGGTCTACATTTTGAAACTAACGCTGTTGATTCTCGTGGAGCTATGAGAAAAATGGATTTGACAAGTACATATATTCAGGTTTATTATAATAACCAAAATCCTAACGTTAAGGATACAACAACTGTTAACTTCTATTTTGACTATGAGTCTACAAACCGTAATCAGTTGATTCCTATGCTAAACCTTAGATATGATTTAGCAGATCCTATTGTAGGTATAGATTACACTACGGTAAACGATACTATAGTACCTCAAGAGAAAATTTACATTCAGGCTTTAGGTGGTGTTATGGGACAGATAGAAATATCTAAAGATGAAATACAACAAATCAAAGATAATGCAGTAGCTCAAGGATATTCTAATGTAGCAATTAACAACGCAACTATTAAATTTAAGATGAATGTTGCATCAATAACTAATCTTGATTGTGCATTTGATAGATTGGGTATTATGTATGATGTCAATGAAGCCTATTGTATAAGTGATTATTATCCTTATGACGAAGGAGATAGCAGTGAAACTACTGCTGACTTTGGAGGGTATCTAAATAGAGCAAATAACGAATACTCTATGGATATAACAGGATTTATTCAGGAATTGATTAATGGAAGTGAAGATTATTCAGTTCAGTTAATGCCTGCTTATGGTAGAGAATACGAATATAATTCCATGTTACAGACTGAAGGGGTAGTGCTCGACGGTGGAGGAATCAATGGATCATTTGATATACAAGTAACTTACACATTACTAAAATAATATAGATTTTTGACTAAAAGGATTTTTCCTTTTAGTCATTTTCTTTATAAAGTTTTTAAGGTAAGTAGTGTAAAACAATAATTGTCATATTTTTAATAGTATTCTTAAAAATACACTAATAATTATTTTACCTTACTTATATACTACACCTAAATTAATAATATTTACTTATTGTAAGCATAGTATTTTGTGCTCATAGTAATAATCAAATTAAGAGATATGGCTGATAATTTAGTTATTGTCGAATCACCTGCGAAGGCAAAAACAATTGAAAAGATTTTAGGCGATAATTTTGTTGTAAAATCCAGTTTTGGACATGTAAGAGACCTCCCTAAAAAAGATATTGGAGTTGATGTTAATAATTCTTTTACACCGAATTATGAAGTGTCAGCAGACAAACATAAAGTTGTATCAGAACTAAAGAGTCTGGCAAAGAAATCAAAATGCGTATGGTTAGCATCCGATGAAGACCGTGAGGGGGAAGCTATAGCATGGCATCTTAGTGAGGTACTGTCTTTGGATAAAAGTTCTACAAAAAGGATAGTTTTTCATGAGATTACTAAAAATGCAATTCTAACTGCAATTGAAAATCCAAGAACCATAGATACTAACTTGGTTGATGCACAACAAGCACGACGTATACTTGATAGACTTGTAGGTTTTGAGCTATCTCCTATTTTATGGAAGAAGGTAAAGCCAGGTCTTAGTGCTGGTCGTGTACAAAGTGTTGCGGTGCGCTTGATAGTACAACGTGAAAAAGAAATCATAGGTTTTAAAGCTGGTAGTAACTTCCGTGTTGTTGCTTTATGTGATTTAGTTGATCAAAATGGTAAAAAACATAAGGTTAAGGCTGAGTTAAATAAAAAGTTTAAAACAGAACAAGAGGCTTACAATTTCCTAGAGCTATGTAAGGATTCTGAGTTTACAATTACTAATGCTACTAAAAAGCCAGGAAAAAGAACTCCAGCAGCACCTTTTACAACATCTACTTTACAACAAGAAGCAAGTAGAAAGTTAGGATTTTCTGTTAGTCAAACCATGACAGTAGCTCAGCGCCTATATGAATCTGGTTTAATAACTTATATGCGTACGGACTCTGTGAATTTATCACAAGAGGCAATTTCTGGTATTAGTAATGTTATAGTAAATAGTTTCTCAGAAAAATACCTGCATAATAGAACATATAAAACAAAAAGTAAGGGAGCACAAGAGGCTCACGAGGCCATAAGACCTACTTATTTTGATAGAAATACTATTGAGGGAGCTAGTGCTGAGAGACGGCTTTATGAGCTTATCTGGAAACGTGCTGTAGCTTCTCAGATGGCTGATGCTTTACTAGAAAAGACAGTGATAGATATTTCTATATCAAAGTCTACAGAGAAATTTATCGTGAAGGGTGAAGTTATCGTTTTTGATGGTTTCTTATCACTTTATCAAGAGAGTACAGACAATGATGATGAGCAAAGTCAAGATAGTACACGTCTGCCTAGTGTAAATATAGGAGACAAAGTGCATATTGCTAATGTAATAGCAACACAGCGTTTTGATCAACGACCATCTCGTTATACTGAAGCATCTTTAGTGAAGCACCTAGAAGAGCTAGGAATAGGTAGACCTTCTACTTATGCGCCTACAATTTCTACGGTAATTAATAGAGGTTATGTAGTAAAAGAAGATCGTGAGGGAGTCAGACGTGATTATTTACAATTAGAACTCCTTAACAATAATATCTCTAAGGTAGAGTTAAGTGAAACTACAGGAACGGAGCGTTCAAAGTTATTCCCTACAGATATAGGTATACTTGTAAATGATTACTTGGAGCAGCATTTTGCTGAGATTGTAAATTATAATTTTACAGCCACAGTAGAGGAGCAATTTGACTACATTGCTGAGGGGTCTATCAAAATGGATAGAATGCTTAATGAGTTTTATGGAGAGTTTCATAAGACCATTGAAACTGCCGCATCTAAAGAAGCAGATTATGCTAATTCACAACGTGAATTGGGAGTTGACCCAGTAAGTGGCAAGAACGTAATTGCACGTATGGGGCGTTACGGAGCTATAGTTCAAATTGGAGAGTCAGGCGATGAAAATGATAAACCACGCTTTGCATCGCTAAGAAGCGACCAGCTTATTGTAAACATCACTTTAGAGGAAGCCTTAAAATTATTTGACCTTCCACGAGACTTAGGCAATTATGAAGATAAGAAAGTAAGTGCCGCAATAGGTCGTTTTGGCCCTTATATTAGACATGACAATAAGTTTGTGTCTTTACCAAAGGATGATAGCCCTTATAGTGTAGATTTAGCACGCGCTATAGAGCTTATCGAGGCAAAACGTAAAAGTGATAGAGAAAAGGTGTTAAGAGTTTTTGCAGAAGATGGATTAATGCAAATTTTGAACGGCAGATGGGGACCTTACATTTCTTATGATAGTTCAAATTTCAAAATTCCTAAGGGTAGTGATATTAACGCAATGACTTATGGGCAATTTAAGGCTATAGTTGATGAAGCTATAAAAAATGGGGATGTTAAGCCTAAGCGCGGAGCTAAGGCCGCAACAACTAAAAAAGCTACTACGACTAAGAAAGCTACTGCTACTAAAACAACAGTTAAGAAGGCAGCTACCAAAAACACCTCTACAACAAAGAAAACTGTTACTAAACGAGCAGCTACTAAAAAGAAAGTTGAGTAAAAAGATATTGTAAAATATATTTATTTTTGTTGTAAGCAATTTTTAGTTGTTTTTACACAATAATTATAATTATTTGACGTATACAAACAATAGCTTTTTGTTTTAGATAAAAAATTTGACTACCTTTGCAAAGTTTGACAACTGTCTTAGGATGTTAAGTAATATCTAGGCAATGGAATACATTTTTCAAGTAATAACACGAAATTCTTATTTAATGAAAATTACAAACACACTATTAGTATCAATAGCTTTTATATTTGCGCTAACTTCGTGCAATGGCTTGGATCAATTGATGAAATCTAGAGATTATGAATTGCAGTATCGCGAGGCATTGAGGTATTATAACATTAAGAAATACCATAAGGCTGTGACTTTATTTGCTAATATTCAGTCTATTTATGAAGGTACAGATAAGATAGATACTATTAAATTTTATACAGCTAAGTCTTACTATAATCAGGGTGATTTTACAAACAGTACTTACCTATTTGATGAATTTAGAAAGGTATATACAAGAAGTCCTTTCGTTGAAGAGTCAGAGTTTTTGTATGCTATGAGTTTCTATGAGACTTCTCCAAATCCTGAGTTAGACCAGACTCCTTCTACAGATGGTATCGAAGCGTTTAGAGAGTATCTGACTCGTTATCCTAATACTTCAAGAAGAGAAGTAGTGGATGAGATGATAGAGGAGATGAAGCGTCGTTTATACTTAAAAGCGTATGTAGTTGCTAATACTTACTACAACGTTGGATATTATAATTCAGCGATACATGCCTATAGAAATGTACTTAAAAACTATCCTGACACTCCATTTAGAGAGGATATTTTATATCAGATTGTAAAATCTAACTACCTATACGCTAAGTCGTCAGTTCACTACAAACAAAGGGAACGCTATTTGAATACTATAGATGCTTATTATAACTTTATTTCTGAGTATCCAGAAAGTGATTATAATAAAGACGTGCTTCGTTTGTATACAACATCGCAACGTATGGCTAAGTTAAGAGCTAGTAAACAACATGGTGCTGACTCTTTAACTATGGAGACAGAGTCTAGAATAATAGAGCGTCAAGAGCGTAAAGCTGACAAACTTAACGAGAAATCAGATGCAGCAAAAGTTAATGTTAAAGAGACAAAAACTAAAGCTCAAAAATCTGTAGAGAAAAAACTTGCTAAGATTGAAGCTAAGATAGACAAAGAAAGAAAAAAAGAAGAGAAAGAAAAGTTAAATGAAAAAGCATCTGCTATTTTGCCTACAGAAATTTCTGCTACTGGTGAAGAAGTGTTAGAGGGCACTGATGTAACGGTAGATAAGGCTGTAGATGAATTTTCGAAAAAAAAGAATAAAGAGTAATATAAAATTAATATATATTAAAATGGACGTAAAAAAATCTTCTATCCCTACAAACACAATTACACGCACTTTAAGTGAGTTAGATGCTGAAACAGAAAACATCTATAAAAGTGTTATTGCAATCTCTAAAAGAGCTAACCAAATTAGTTCAGAGATTAAACAAGAGTTAAGCAAAAAACTTAACGACTTCTCTAATGTTAGTGATAACCTAGAAGAAACTTTCGAAAATAGAGAGCAAATTGAGATTTCTCGTTACTACGAAAGACTTCCTAAAGCAGTGTTAGTAGCTACAGAAGAATTCTTAGAGGGAGAAATTGAAATTAAAGGGAACTTCTAAAAATAGGATTTTAACGCTTTAGAATTTATAAGTTTTATCTTTGAAATTTTCAAAATATGCCATAGGAACCACTATGCCATCATTTTGAAAACTTCAAACCTAAAACTTCTAAATCCAAAATCGAATAAAACCAATTATTAGAACTCCCCTAAAGATAAAAGTCAACAATAGTTAGATTTTTATTCTCCTATACATTTAGTATACATCTGAAACTATATTGATAACGTTGGTGTTGTTAATATAGTTTTGGTGTATTTATATGTGAGCAAAAAATAATAAATTTTACATTAATCAAAATATATGATGTTAAAAGGTAAAAATATACTTGTAGGAGTTACAGGTGGAATTGCAGCCTATAAGACAGCTACTTTGGTGAGAGAGTTAAAGAAAGCTGGTGCAGAGGTGAAAGTTATAATGACACCTTTAGCCAAACAATTTATTACGCCTCTCACTTTGGCTACCTTATCTCAAAACCCTATAGTCGTAGATTTCTTTAACCCTGAGAATGGTGAGTGGAATTCACATGTGAAATTGGGTTTGTGGGCTGATGCCTATGTCATAGCACCTGCAACTGCTAATAGTCTTGCTAAAATGGCTAATGGTATAGCTGATAATTTGCTTTTAACTACTTATTTGTCTGCTAGATGCCCTATTTTTGTGTGTCCTACAATGGACTTAGATATGTATAAACATTCTTCTACTCAGCGTAATTTAGATGTTTTAAGAGCAGATAATGTTAATATTATAGAACCTCAAGATGGTTTCTTAGCAAGTGGATTAACTGGAAAAGGCAGAATGGAAGAACCTGAGGAGATAGCTAATAAGATAAAAGAATATTTCAGTAACGCTAGCTCTAAAGAGTTACAAGGTAAGAAAGTCCTTATTACAGCTGGAGGTAATATCGAACCTATAGATGCGGTAAGGTATATATCTAATTACTCTTCTGGGAAGATGGGTTATGCCTTAGCTCAGGAGTGTTTAAATCGCGGAGCTGATGTTACTCTTATAAGAGCTTCTGTAGATAGTAAACTTCTAGGTAGTGTAGCAGGAATACAAGAAATAAAAGCTATGTCTGCTGATGATATGCATAAAACAGTTATGACGCATAACCAAGATAGTGATATAATTATCATGGCAGCAGCAGTAGCCGACTTTACACCTGCCGAGGTGAGTCCCTTAAAACTTAAGAAGCAGGAGGGACAGGAGTTTATGACTATAAATCTTCGTAAAACAGTAGATATAGCAGCAGAACTAGGTTCTCAGAAGCGTGATAATCAGTGCTTAGTAGGCTTTGCCCTTGAGACAGATTCCGAGAGAGAAAATGCACTTAAAAAGTTAAATAAGAAGAATTTAGATTTCATAGTATTAAATTCTCTACAGGATAAGGATGCAGGATTTAAGCTAGACACTAATAAGGTGACAATATTCCATAAAAATGGAGCTTCTAAAACTTATACTACAAAGCAGAAGGATGCTGTTGCTATAGATATAGTGGATGAGATATGTAGTGTATATTTAAAGTAAGGGGACTTATAAAAATTGGGTTTTAACGTTTTTGAATTTAAAGCCTTTAAATCCATAATCGAATAAAACTAATTATTAGAACTCCCTGTAAAAAATTTCGAATAACTTTTAGCTAAAAATATGATTCAAGTAGAAAACATAACAAAAACGTTTGGCGAGCAGCTTCTTTATGAGAACCTATCACTTTCCATACAAGAGAGAAGTCGAATTGCGCTTATTGCAATTAATGGTGCAGGGAAGACCACTTTACTAAATATAATAGCTAAGGTTGAAGAGCCCGACAGTGGAAGCATAGTTTACAGAAATGATATAAGGATAGGTTATCTATCTCAGAAACCTGATATCGACGAGTCATTAACAGTGTTAGAGGCTATATATCGTTCTGATGATGAGATATCCTCTACAGTTAGAGATTACGAGAAGGCTATTTTAGAGTCTAATCATGAGCTAACATCTACTTTGCTTACAAAGATGGATTCTCTAAATGCTTGGGATTTTGAGTATAGAGCTAAAGAGATTTTGTCACGTTTAAAGATTAGAGATTTAAGTCAAAGAGTATCAACACTTTCAGGAGGTCAGTTAAAGCGTGTAGCTCTAGCAATAGTCCTTATTAACGATCCTGATGTACTTATACTTGATGAGCCTACCAACCACTTAGATCTTGAAATGTCAGCGTGGTTAGAGGAATATCTTATTAAGAGGGATAAGACTTTATTAATGGTAACCCATGATAGATATTTCTTAGAGAGGGTATGTACTAATATTTATGAGTTAGATCAATGTTCTCTTTTCCAGTACAAGGGTAGTTATAACGACTATTTGTTAAAGAGAAATGAGCGTATAGAGCAATTTAATAGCGAGGTAGAAAGAGCACAAAACCTATATCGTCGAGAGTTAGAATGGATGCGTCGTATGCCTCAGGCACGTGGTCATAAAGCTAAATATAGAGAAGATGCCTTTTATGAAATTAAGGATAAGGCATTTAAAAAACGTAATGATGCTACTATAGAAATAGCCTTAGGGGGAAGTAGGCTAGGTACTAAAATCTTTGAAATGAAAGAGGTGTCTAAGTCTTTTGATTCGTCAAAGGTTATCTTAGATAAGTTCAGTTATACTTTCTCACGTTATGAGAAGCTAGGAATAATAGGGAATAATGGAACAGGCAAGTCTACCTTCCTTAAGATACTTACAGGAGGTATGAGTGCTGACTCAGGTATTACAGACATAGGTGAAAGTGTTAAGTTTGGTTATTTCCGTCAAGATGGGGTAGACTTTGATGAAAATAAGAGGGTGATAGATGTTATTAAGGATATAGCAGAAGTTGTAACTCTTGCCAATGGTAGTACCATAACAGCATCTCAGTTGTTGACTCACTTTTTGTTTACTCCTGACACTCAATACAACTATGTTTATAAGTTAAGTGGAGGTGAGAAACGTAAGCTATATCTTCTTACCATACTTATGGAGTCTCCGAATTTCCTTATTCTTGATGAGCCAACTAATGACTTAGATATCGTAACTCTTAATATCCTCGAAGAGTTCTTAGCAGGTTTTGGGGGGTGTTTAATTGTTGTTTCCCACGACCGTTATTTCATGGATAAAGTTGTAGACCATCTATTAGTCTTTGAGGGTAATGGGGTATTGCGTATTTTTGAGGGTAACTACACTCAATACAGAAATGCGGAGCTTGATAAAATAGATATGGAGCGTAAGGCGGAGAAACCACAACAACAAGTTGAGAAGGTTGCTAAGCCTAAAAATAATACGCGCAAGTTAACATATAAGGAAAAGTGTGAACTTGAGGCGCTAGATAAGGAAATCCCTGAGTTAGAAGCTAAGAAAGCGGAGTTAGAAGCTAAGATGTCTAACGGCACACTTGGCAGTGATGAAATTATGACTATTTCTAAAGAGTACGAGGCGTTAACAGAAGACTTAGATGAGAAAAGTTTCCGTTGGCTTGAGCTTTCAGAAATCTAAATTAAGGAACTCCTAAACTCAATTTTAGACCATTTCTTAATTGCTATCCGCAAAAAAGCATTAGTATTAAATGATTCATTTAATACTAATGCTTTTTTTGTATAATAGTAGAGTCGTCGTTAACTTCGCTTTTACGCAATAACTGTAAACCTTGTTATCCGTGACATAAAGTTACAATTTGGAACTTAGTTACTGCCATATAAGGATTGGATAACTATTGTTTATTGGTGTAGAATAATCTTCTTGCCATTCATTAGTACTTTGATCAGCATTTAATGTTTCTGCAAATGTGCCATTTCTCATTTGCCATTCTGTGTATGAAGTTATAGAAATAGAACCACTGTTACTTACGTAACCTGTAGATGCTGACTCGTCTAGGTAATAACAACTTGTTACTGTGCCGCTATTTGAACCTACTATACCAGAGCCATAACAAGAACCAGAATTGTAACAATAGCTTATTGTACCTGCGCTACCACCGCATACACCTGCGACTGTTAAACGGTTAGTACTATATATTGTCCCAGTATTATAACAGTTAGTTACTGTTCCTGGGTTACTGCCTGTTATTCCACCACAGTACGATGTAGCACTAATATATGAAGAACTGTAACAGCTACTTATAGTACCACTACTATTCCTTCCTGCTATACCTCCTACATATGAAGCAGCAGTTATTGTACCTCCTGATAATCCTAAATTTGTGACTACAGCCCCTGAACCAATTACACCAAATAAACCTTGATAATTGCTTGAGTTGTTAATGTAAATGCCACTTACAATTTTACCATTGCCGTCAAAATAACCTTTGAATTGAGTAGTAGTACTACCTATTGCTATCCATTGGTTTGTTTCGCTACAGTCAAGATTAATGTCATTTGTCATTTTGAAATATACACCTTCATAAGTTTCACCTGCACTAACATTTGTTGATAATAGCGTCATATTTGAAGCTGACGAAATTACATATGGGTCTGACACAGTCCCTGCTCCTTGGAAAGTTCCTGGATCTGGGTCTACTTCAGGATCAGGGTTTACTTCAGGATCTGGGTTTACTTCAGAATCTGGATCTGTCACTTTGTCTGCTGTTACAGATTTGTCGTCTGCAATTTCCCAACCGCTTACTGTACCTTCACTAACTGAGATAGAAACTTTTGAAATTGTTACAGCATAATTGTACTCTTTTTCTCCTTCTAAAGTTGTACCGTTTGCAATCCAGGTATATTCTAAATCTCCTAAAATGAAGGTTAACGAAATTGGGGAGTTAGGGATAAGTATCGCCTCATATTGTTCACCAGCTACAACAGCTCGTGCACTGATTGAATTGCTTGATGAAACACTACCATTTGTTAAAACTCCACTTTTAAGATTATAACTAGCAGTTGTAGGAGATTCATTAATTAATATGCTTAAATCTGTAAAATCCAACAATTCTGTGCCTTCTCCTTTTACAATATCTAATGTAAGTTTTGAAAGTACGTGGTTGAATGTAAGTGCTACATCTGGATTTTCATAATTATAACTAGTTGAACTTCGTGCTTCTATAAGATCTATAAGTTCTGGGCTAGACTGATCTGAAATATCTACACTATAAGTGCCACTACTTGCGGAAGATACGTAAGGATAGTAAGCATAAAATGTTAAATTGCCACCATCTGATGGAAAATAAATCGATTTGCTTGATGGACTAAAATCTACTGACGAACCGCTAGAACTAGTTGTATATGCAATATTACTATAACTGTCATAAACACTACCATCGCTATCATAAGCAAAAACGCCTATTTCATCATCAGATTGCCAAGATTCATTAAGAACTCGTGTTATTGATGCTTGCGAGAACTTTACTTCTACTAAAGTATCAGTAGTTTGAGTATTGTTATTGCTATCGTCATTGTTGTTGTTTTCAGTGGTTACATTGCCATCATCAGAACAAGAACCTAATACAAGTCCTAAAGTTATGATTAAGTATAATATTTTTTTCATAAATTTTTATTTTAAATTTGTTGTAATGTTTTTTGAATTTAGAAGTTCCCTTTATTATTCCGCGCCTACAGTAACGTTATATTCATACATAAAGCCTTTTAACCATTCTTCATTTGTTAAAGATATAACGTAATTATCATCTCTTATACTTATATCTAGCTCACAGTCACTTGATTTTGTTTCAAGTATATAGAGTGTTATTGTAGCAGTTGTAGTGTCACTTTCGTCAACCTCTACTGTAGGTGTTAGTGTTGCAGATGTTAAATTAGAAAATTCGGCTGTAAGATAATCGTATTCGCCACTAGTATTTACTCCGTTTATAGTTGCTTTTGCTCCTGTAAGGTCAGAAATATCTCCAAGTCCTGCTTTTAAATTAAATATAAGTTTTGTATATTGAGGTGCAAAATTTAATGTAACTTCGTTTGTCGAAGAATTTTCACTTGCAAAAACAAACTGTTCAGTTATATCCTGATTGTTAAGGTCAAGACTTAATGTTGTACCTGAAATACTTAATGTTGAAGGATACCATGCATAATAATTCCATATTTCTATTGAATCAGTATAATATTCAGCACCTGAAACAAAGCTCATTTCGCCTGTTGTTGTGTTACTAATCTCGTGCACAGACCAAAGATTGCTAAATTCACTTTCGGCGACAATTTGTATCTGGTCACCTAATTCCCAAGAAAAGGTTGTTCCGTTATCAATAAGACGAGTAGTAATTTCTGATGCAGTAAACGTAACTAAATTTTCGTCTTTGGGTTTTTCGTCAAAATTCTCATTTTGAGTACAGCTCACAGTAATTGCAACTATACTTAATAAATACATAATGTTTTTCATACTAAATAAAGGTTTTGTTGGTTAATATATTTGTTGTTGGTTTTATTGTTACATATGTGTACGGGAGTTCTAGTAATTAGTTTTGTTTGATTCTGGATTTTAAAGTTTTATATTTGGGCTTTAAAAATAATGGCGCAGTAGTTCCTATAGCACATTTTAGAAAGCTCAAAGATGAAGTTTTAAAATTCAAAAGCGTTAAAATTCAATTTTTAGAAGTCGCCTATATTGAATGGTGCTAATTTTAAAATATATATTATACTTGCAAAGGTTATCTACAAGTATTTAAATTTAGTTAATATTATTTGATCGTGAACTTATTGGTATTCATTTTTATTAACGATTTCTATCATATGTATTTATTGAATTCACAGCAGATTAAATTAAGCAGCTTCTGGTTATCATCACTTAATGAGCCGTAAATAACAAAGAATATCCATTGATAATGGTGTAATTTTCTTCGATTATTTGTATATACTAAAGAAATAAATACAACTATATGATAATATATAGAAATGTAATGTACCTTCTCTATTTAATTTTTACTTTAAACAAGACGTTTTCATTCTTTGTAAATTAGTAAAAAATTACACATTTGTACTTTAATTCATAAAAGTATATACCGTCTTGGCAGAAATAGGAAAAATCAATAATAAAATCAAATGTTTTTTTAGTTTTTTTTAATAATCTTTCATTTGTGTGGTCTTTTAGGTTGTCTGTTGGATGAATATTGCCATTTATACCTAAGTAGAAAATGAAAGATCGCAAAATCTATCACCACCATAGCATAAACATCAGTATAAATTAGCTCCTTGATTGCGTAAAGAGCATAAACCGTCCATCCCTATAAAATGTAATAGTATTGATAGTATTGATAGTAGCGTAGTTTCTTTTTATTTCAGAGCAAGTTTTTATATTACATAAAAAATAGTATCTTTGTAGGTAAAGGGGACCTACAAAAATTAAACCCCTAAGGCATATTATAGTATTTATAACATAACCACAATCAATAAACACACAATGGCACAAAAGTTTGGAAATACATGGTGGGGACAGGCGTGGCTTCAATCACTAGATAATATAGACTACTCAAATCGTCTGCCTCGTGGGGCAACTCTTGCTCGTAATGGCAGTGTGAAAAGTATAAATATAAGAGGAAACTCTATCTCGGCTACAGTGCAAGGTAGTCGACGTACCCCTTATAGGGTTAATATTATCATACCTCCATTCTTCGAGGAGGATATAGAGCGTTTGGTCACTGAGCTATTAAACCACCCTATAATTATTTCACGACTTCTTAATCGTCAGCTTGATCCTTCGATAATGGAGATTGCCTCTAATTGTGGATTAAAGATATTTCCTCGTCAATGGACAGATTTTAAAATGCAATGTAGCTGCCCTGACTGGGCGGTTCCATGCAAACACTTAGCGGCCGTAATATATATGATTAGCCGTGAGATAGATAACAATCCATTCCTTGCTTTTGAAATTCATAATGTTAATTTAATCAAAGAGATACAGAAGAAAGGGGTTGTCATAGAACAGAAGCAAGCTCTTGACGTACCTGACTTTTCTTCACTCCTTGAAAAAATATCTCCTAAGGAGGCTAAAGAGATAACACCCATCTCCAAAAGAGTAAACCTTAGCTTCTTGTCCGACATTGCTGAGCCAATGATTAGCATCCTACCTGATGAGCCAACATTTTGTGAAACTCCAAACTTCAAGTCAAAGTATTTGACTACGCTTCTGTCGATTATAAAAAAGGTACGACGAGCACAAAAGGCAGGAATCTCAGCGGAGACCTTGCTTGGTGTTGAGAGTGACAAAAAGCTCTTGAAAACATATTCGCCAACAATAGTTGTAGATTATGATGCTAAATACAGTATGGCTGAAGCGCTGAATTTGGATGACAAGAGAGTCTATACGATAAATGACTTGATAGAACTCCTACTTTCTATCAACAATGATTTTCTACCCGACTACTCTCCTAATATTTTTGCGCTGCATCAATCCCTTTACACCGCTATTGCTCTTATCTCTCGTGGCGCAATAACGCCACAGATAATAAAAGATAGTGCGAAGGCTTATATGATAATTTGGACACCTGCGTACAATAGTGCAGATGTGAGAGAGGTTATCGAACGACTGCAAGAG
>JAWXTP010000026.1:0-29516 GCA_044433415.1 Rikenellaceae bacterium | reverse complement strand
AGGGGAGTTCTAATAATTGGTTTTATTCGATTTTAGATTTAGAAGTTTTAGATTTGGATTTTTATAAAAACAGGCGTGGTGGTTCCCACGGCGTATTTATAAAAATTCAAAGATGAAATTTATAAATCTAAAAGCGTTAAAATCCAATTTTTAGAAGTTCCCTTAATAGTTACCAGGGGCAAACTGAGTCACGACAAGCGACTAAAGATTGCGCTTTAAAACCCCAAACCTATTGAAAAACAACAAGTAAAGCTAAACAAGAAACTAATAACAAAAATGACCAATAACGATAATTAGCATACCAAGGTATATCTTTTAGCTCACGTGAATCTTCGCGAAAGTAATCTAAAGTCCAGATATAAGGCTTTATAACGTCATAGTCAGGTTTTGGAGTAAAACAACTAACAATCACCATCACCGCCATAGATGCAAACAAATAATAAGGTACAGTCAGCAAGAAGTGAAGGTCTCCAAAGATAGATACTCCTGTTACTATTTTAAATACAAGATTTGTTGCCCCTAGTGCAGCTCCTACCATAAGTCCAGTGAAGGCACCTTGCTTGTTGACTCGCTTAGAGAATAAACCTAGCAAAAAGGCACCTACAATAGGAGGAGCTAATACTGATAACATTTCTTGATAGTACTTTAGTAAAGAACCGAACTTCTCACCTATCTGAGGAGCCCAAAATACAGCTATCACCAAAGTCACACATGATGCGATTCGACCTACCCACACCTTATTCTTAGATGTAGCATTAGGAGACATCTTAGAGTAAAAGTCCATAGTAAACAAAGTAGCTACAGAATTTAATAAACCACTAAGCGACGAGGTAAGTGCTGCAACCATTACAGCTATCAATAAACCTACTAATCCTACAGGCATCATCTTTAAAATAAGTGTAGGGTATACCATATCTACCTTCTCTAACTCAGGGTAAAAATGCTGAGCCATAACCCCAGGGATTACAACCACAAATAGAGTAAGCAAAGTTAAAAAACCAAGTAATATAACACCTAGACGAGCTTCATTTACATTCTTTGCAGTAAGTGCACGTTGTACTAACTGTTGATTGTTGCACCAGAAGAAAAACCCTAATATAGGAATACCTGTCACAAGTCCTAACCATGGTACTGAAGCATCATCATTTGAACGTATCAGCTTCATCATAATATCATTGTTGTTAATCTGATCTATGATGTAGTCGGTACCTCCGCGATAGGATATTATTACTGTAAGTATGATAGTTCCTATAAAGAGCAAAATACCTTGAATAAGATCTACACGTATGGCAGAAGATAAACCTCCTGGTATGGTGTAAAGTGCTACAATGACAGCAAATATAGCAACTAACGTAATAATAGGAACATCAGGAAATACCAAATTTATAACCAATGCCGCAGCATATAAAGCTCCCGCAGCATCAAGGAAGATGTTTACAATAATAGTTACAGCCGAGAAATAGTAACGCGACCCTTGCCCAAAACGTCGACCTAAAAATTCAGGTACTGTATAAATCTGTGACTTAATGTAAAAAGGAAGTAAAAACCACACAAAAAACACCATTACTATCATAGGTATCAAGTTGTAGTTAAATACTGCTATACCTGTTGAGTAAGCATCTCCTGCTTGCCCTATGAGTGTTGACGAAGAAATACTAGCCGCAAACATTGAAAAACCTATCACAGGCCAGGTCATAGATCTGCCTGCAAGGAAATAACTCTCTGCATTCGTGCTTTTACTATATATAAAGCCTACATAAACTATAAAAGCAAAGTAGACAAATATTATAACAAGATCAACGCTACTTAATATATTTGTAAAATCCATAATGTTTTATTTTTATGGAAACCTCTATAAACTGAATTTTAGAAGCTCCCTTATTATTTAAACTCCTTGCGCAAGTACAAAGTCGACAAGCTCCTCAAAATCAGCAGTCGCAACACCCACAAAACGGTCAGCACCACCATAATACACGTATAGCGTACCATCTACTACTACATTACCTGTAGGGAAAACACACCCCTTATAGAAACCATCAATTTCATAATCAAACTCAGGCTCCATAATGTAATCCTTAGTACGTGCTATAACTTTTGTAGGGTCGTCAAGATCTAACATAGCAGCGCCTACACGATAATAGCCTAAGCCACCATTTTCAACTCCATGGTATAACATAAACCAACCTTTTTCTGTCCAAATTGGAGGAGTGCTACCTCCTATTTTTTCCTCCCATGTTCCTTCAATTCCCTGCATCAGTAAGCTAGAAGGTTCGTTCCATACGAGCATATCATCTGAGAAGCGTAACCATATAGCAGGATGTTTAGGAATATAGCCTTCACCAACCCATTCTTTAGGGCGATGTAACATTGCAAATTTACCATTTATTTTCTTAGGGAAAAGAATTACATCACGATCATCAATATTTGACTCTGTAATACGACCTAATCTTTTCCATATTTTAAAGTCTTTTGTAACGGCAAGACCAGTATTAGCCATGTTGCTATTTATGAATTTTGGAGCATTCTCTCCTAGGTTTTCTGTTACCACTTCATCGTGACCAAACTCCCAATAACGACCAGGTGCCGAAGGACGGAAGGCATAAGTCACATAGAAGTAATCATCAAATTTCACTATACGAGGATCTTCAATACAACCTGAGTCTTCTCCATCAATAGAAGGACCAAAGGCAGGTTTATCAGATACGCGTACAAAATTAATCCCATCATTGCTTATTGCTAATCCAAAACGTATAACATGGTTCTCATCATCGCCAGCAGCTCTATATAACATGTAAAATTTACCATCCTCATACCACGCGCCAGGGTTACATACTACTAAATCTTCCCAGTCGTTTGCTTTATTTGGTGATAAGATAGGGTTTGATTCTGATTTTAAAAGTTTCATATCTATTTTTTTAATATTTATTGTTTGTTATTAACTTAAAACTTTGTTTTGGCAAACTTATGGTTTCACTTTTTTTAAGTTCTACACCCTCACGTGTAGGGAGTGGAAGTCCATTTTTGTCGACCTTTAATTTATTCTCTATATAGTCATACTCTTTAGCGTTTGACATATCAAAATCCTTAAGACTAATAGTGTAGTCATTATCACTGAAATTAACTAGAGAAACAGTTTTTGAGCCGTCACTTACTATATTTGCTGAGGCATATACCCCTTCAAGTTCTGGTAATACAACTTCCATAATTTTACAATTTCCAGGAAAATAGCGACTCATAAGTGAGAAAGAGAAAAACCAAGGGCGTATTTCCTCTTGTGAGGCATCATTAAAAACATCTTCGCCAAGAGTATTCCAGAATCCCCAAAGTTTAACATCTTCTATCTTTCCAGAGTCTCCATTTGAGTGCATAGCATCGTCCATCATCCATACTGCCATACCTGAATATCCTACATTCATAGCACTCATACATAACAAAGGCATATCTAAGCCATAGAAATAATCATATACCAACATGTTACAATCACTACCTTTTGTGAAAGGGTGGTTTACACATCGCTTTTGGTATTCTGCGGCTAGGTGAGCATCTTCTTTGTCATAGTATTTGTAGCCTGCTTCTCCAAGAACTATAGGCTTATCTGTAGGTGTTACTGCAACATACTTCTTAAGTTCCTCGCGCATTTTCCCACTCCTCACAGCATGTTGACCAGGATAGGCATGCACATCGTATAGTCCTATCTTATCATCTACACGTTTTGCTGTCTCTGCAACCCAGCCTACAGCATCAAACGCGCTCTTAGGGTTTTTGTAACCTATCACTGCATCGGGACCTGCCATTTCTACCTTTCCAACTAGCTCGGGATATTCCTGCATCTTAGCATGAAAGCGATTGAACATATCTAGCCACATTTCATAATCACCATCTGTAGAAGCCCATGCTCCATCAGGTTCATTAAAAAAGTTATAATATTTAATACAGCTCATACCCTTCTCTACAACAAGGTAATTAAGGTAGTCTACAGCCCATTCAACCCATTGCTGAGATTGTTTCATTTCCCATTTTGGAGGGTTGTATTCACCAAACAAAACAGTTATATTGTTGTCGGTACAAAACTGTAGAAGTCTTAGAATACTTTGATTATTACGGTTTTTATCATAACTGTTAGTCTCTGCATCATAATAGGTGTAAGGCGAATTTATTAGGCAACGTACAAAGCCCATTTTCATAAACTCTACACGCGTAAGGAGTTTATCCCAATGCTTGTCTGTTAACTCACAGCCCCAAGCTATAGCTTCATCATAAGGGTCCCACTGGGCACCATTCCCTATATAGTTGCTTACAATTACCTTATCTGTAAGTCTAATTTCAGGTTTAGAGCTACTGTTGCTACAGCTAAAAACACCTAATAGACAAGTAAGTAGAGTTAATAGATTTAATTTTGATTTCATATATTACATTGTTTAATATCGGAACACATTAAAATTTTGATAAAAGTCATTTCTAAATTCTTAATATGAACTAAATTTATTTATATCTAAAGTCATAGGACCTACAGACAGACCTGCTGAATTAAATAAGTTCGAAGAGCTCTCATCATACCAGCAGTAACGAACACATTGTGGAACTCGTTTTTTACTGTAAGTTAATATCACTTTATCGCCTATAGCTTTTTGAGAACTTACCTTCTCGAAAATCTCACCATCATAAGAAATTTCAAATTCTATTATCTCATCATCAAATGATAAACCTTCATAAACATTCTCAAATTCAATAGTCACCTTATGGTTTTTGTTGTCTACACTTACATAATAAGGCTCTGCTACTTTCCACTGCACATCTGTAAAGTTATAAGTATTTGCTAGGGCTACATTTGCTAGACGCTCCCCCACTTGACGTTTGTATTTTGGATGTACATTACTAGGAACTCCTAGGTCTGCAATGACTACCATCTCACAGTGATTTATCGTTTTCGCAATTTGTTGTTGTGCTACTGCAAAAGTTGACCATAGCCCATTTTTGTAACTTTCATAATAGAATGGAGCTAGCTGAACATAGTAGAAAGGAAGTTTCTCGTCGCCCCAAGCCTTACGCCATGACGAAACAAGGTCTTGCATCATTGTTTTGTATCTAATCTCATCACCAACATTTGTTTCGCCCTGATACCATAACCAACCTTTTATCTCATAATTTGTAAAGGGGTAAGTCATAGAGTTGTAAAGACAGCTCATAGTTTGATAGTAAGGACGTTCACTGCCAGAAGCAAATTCATTATTTAACCTTTCAAGTTCTGGTTGATAGTCGCTAGGGTCAACTCCATCACGAGGAATCCATCCTTCTATAGAGCTACCTCCATAGGCATTTATAAATAAACCTATAGGGTAGTTTAGTTCTTTGAAGATGTTCTTAGCAAAGTAATACCCTACGGCAGATACCCACTGCACACTTGAAGGTGTAAACTCCACCCATCCTGTTGTTGCTGTATCTTCTTTTTTTGAGAAGGTCTCATCTCTATTGACCTTTATGTATCTTAGGTTTTTGTTTGCAGAACGTGCTATCTCTTCTTCTGAACCTTCAACGTATAAATTCCATCTAGCATCATTAGCCATTTGCATTTCCATGTTGCTCTGCCCTGCACAGAACCATACATCACCAAATACTACATTTTCAATAGTCACACTCTGTAGAGCTGACTGGGCTGTTATGGTATGACTGTCAAAACTGCCCTCGGGAGTTGCGGCTGTCACCACCCAACGTCCATGAAAATCGGTTGTTGCTGTAAGAGTCTCTTTTAGCCAAGAACATTCTACAGTTATATCACGTGCTGGAACATCCCAACCCCAAATTCTAACATTTGACTTTTGTTGTAGTACAGCATTATCAGAAAAGGCATTTGCAAACCTTAGAGTTTGAGCTGATGTTAGTACTGTAAATACTAACATCATGCTTATTGTTAATAATATCTTTTTCATTGATTCTTAGTCCATATTAGTAAATAAAACAAAAGTCTTAGGTTCTATTGTAAGCTCTTCACCATCTGTAAAGTTTATGCTTTCGTTAGTGGCTAAAGCCTCAGGGAAACCATTCTCGTCTACGTTACCAGTAAAGTCTGCGCCCTCATGAGTAATATAACGGTACTCTTTAAGTCCAGTGACAAGTCCTAGCTTAGAAGATTTTAAGTTAAAAGTGTGAGTCTTAGTCCCATTGTTAACTATAGCTATGGTGTGTTTGCCGTTAAACTCACCAGCTGTTACACGTAATCCACTTCTCACCTCTTGTGGCATAGTTATACCATAGATAGTGCTACCTGTAGGGAAATAACGACACATTAAGCTGATAGGATAAAACCAAGGTCTAATATTTTCATCTTCAGGGTTCTCAAATTTCTCTTCCCCTAGGATATTCCAAAATCCCCATCTTTTAAGCTCTGTAGAGTTGCTGCCATCTACATTATACATAGCGTCGTCAAGAGCCCAGAAGATAACCCCTGCATAGCCTGCATTCATAGTTTGTATAGTTGCATCGGCAACGTCTATACCATAGAAAGCGTCATATACAAACATCTGAGAATCACTAGAAGCGTATTTGTCTGCTGCAATGCGGCGTGAATTTTCTTTACCTAATTCACCAGAAGGGTCGTAACTTAAACCTAACTCACCAAGGACTATCATTTTTGATTTGTCACTAGAAGCCTTATAGATATCCAATAGATTAGAGTAGCTAGTAGTTCTCACTGCCGTTTCATCAGGATAGGTATGAATATCATAAGAGCCTATTTCGTCGGACAGTTCAGCCATAGAATTTGATAACCATGCCATATCGTCCCCTGTCCATACTGCTACATCAGGACCCATAATTTGAACTTTGTTTGTTAATCCATAGTCATCAATCTTTGCATAGAACTGTTGAACTAGAGATTTCCAAAGGGAGTATTCGCCATTTACGGTTGACCAGTCACCATTAGGTTCGTTTGTCATAGTGAAAAATTTTACACAGCTATAACCTTTTTCATTAACAAGGTAATTTAAAAATTTGGCACAGTCGCTTAGCCAATCTTGATCTATAGATCCGTCAACTTCTTGATGTCCCCATTCACCAAACTGTACAGAGATAGAGTTTTTCTCACAGTAGTCTAACATTTTTTGTAACATAGGCTCACTTTTTACAGGGTCATACACGCCATCTACATAGTAGCTCCAGCCTGCGGATATCATAATACGCACAAACTTAGGGCGCATAAAGTCAAGACGTGTAAAAACCTTGTTCCAGTCACTGTCACTTAAGGTCTCGTTACCTGTCCATTGAGGTACTACATCATATCCTCCCCACTGAGGACCATTGCCTAAATAGCTAGGCACTACTATTTCTTCGGTTACTGTTACAGCATCAGGATCTGTAACTAGGTCTGTATTGTCATTGTTTGATGCACATGAGGCAAGATACGCAAAAAATGAAATCGTTGGAATTAAAAATAAATTCTTCATACGTATATATTTATTAATGTATTATTGTTTTGCACTACTTAAGTTAGTTAATACTATCATTGATGCACTAGGCAGCTCAAAATTAGCTCCTCTGTTAAGGTTGATAGTTAAACCCTCCCTGTTGGGTAGTTGCTTGTTGTCACCTTCAAGAATCATATCGCCTTCTATGTAATTGAACTGTTTTACATTTTCAATCTTCGCTAGAGATTCACTATTTAGTGTTATGGTATGTGTGCTATCTGTTACATTTACTAGGATTATAGTGTATTTATCATCCTTTTGTGTTGCAGCAACTTTTACTCCCTCAACACCTGTTGTAGTAGTTTCTAGTACCTGAGAGCCACTAGGTATGTACTTGCATAACAAAGACCAAGCATAGTAAGGCGGTCTCACCTTTTCGTGTTCTACACCTCCAAAATGCTCCTCACCAAGTATATTCCAGAAACCCCATATTTTAAGTTTCCCTTTGCCATCTACAGGGTTGGTGTGCATAGCATCGTCAAGCATCCATATAATAGAACCTGAGTAGCCTTCATTAAGGGTTTGCACTAGGACGTCAGCCATATCAGTTCCATAGAAATGATCAAAAACAAACATCTGGGAATCGCTTTCTGCGGCATGTTCTACTTTGGCTATCCTCTCTTTGTTTATTTTATCCATCTCAGGGTCTTTCTCTTGAAATTTCAAGCCTATCTCACCCATGACTATCTGCTTTCCCTTAGGTATCCTATCTCGGTAAGCTCCTACAATCTCTCCATACTTTCCACTGTTCACCTCGCTTTTTGCAGGGTAGGTGTGTATGTCATAAAGTCCTATCATATTGTCCTTTTGGTTGGCACAAGAGTCTATCCACCAGTTTTCAGTTTTATCCCATATCGCAATGTCAGGACCCACTAGCTTTAACTTACTGTTTAAACCCTCCGCTACCATTTTCTTATGAAAATGCTTAGCAGCTCTTATCCATAGATTGTAATCTCCACCAGTTATAGACCACCAACCATTAGGCTCGTTAATAAGGTTATAGTACTTAATACAGTCATAGCCTTTTTTATTTATTAGATAGTCAGCATATTCTACAGCGTAATCTATAAGCTCCTTATTTATAGCATTTTTATCCTTATCTACTATTGCACCTCCCCAATCACCAAACATTACATTGACAGCTCTACTTTGGCAGTAATCAAGTATGGGAGCTAAGTGTTCCATGTTTTGCTCAGGGTTAAAATTCCCCTTACTATCCATCATTTGCACTGTGTTAAACATAACACGAATAAAGTCTGGAGACATATTGTCAACTCTATCATAGAGCTTTTCCCAGTCACTATCGCTGATACTGTAACTCTCACCCATGCCCTCAACTTCTGAGTAAGGGTCCCATTGAACTCCATTACCTATATAATCAGTGCTAATAGTTTTGTTAAAATTTATGGTCGATATAACGTCCCCTGGTTTTTCTGTTGTTGTACAAGCTAACAAGGAGGATGTAAAGACACTTAAGTAAATAAATTTTAAAAGTGGTGCTTTCATATTTTAAGATATTTATTTTATTGTATAGGAACCATTAAAATTCAGTTTCTAGAAGTTCCTAAAGTTTTTCTACTTGAACAAAGAACTGTAAAGGCCAGCACACCATACGTCCATAAGTTGACCAAAGAACATTATCATTCCAATCTGTAAGGAAGGTTTGATCTTTAAAGCTAAAGGCATTATTGTCTATTGTTAGAGATCTTGTTTCTTCTTCACCAACACAATCATAATTACCTGAATAAAGAAACTCACATGTGTAAGAAACACCATCTTTCTCAAAGGTTACAGTTCCTGCTGCACTGTTGCGTGTCCACTTGCTTTTACCTGTTGGTATACGACGGAAGTTAGAGTTACAATCTGTGATATCAAGTCCTCCAGCAGGTGACAACCATATAAAGTCTGCATCTAGGCCGTCAGCTCCTGCATCATTAACACAAGTACCATAAGTGTTACCATCGTCATTAAGCCCCTCAAGTGTGAAAGTTAAAGTATTATCAAGGTCAGCGGCAGCACCTGTTGTAGTGTCCCACATAGAGCCATCGTTAGGGTTTACAACGTCCATCATAGCAGAGCATCCCCATTTTGTAGCAGCACCACCCCATACATTCATGCCTCTTATTTGCCAAGTACCTACAAGATCTTCATCCAAAGCACTAGCTGTAAGTGTGTAAGTGCGATTTTTGCCGTCAGCGGCAGTAACAGTAATTTCTGTAGTTTTTGTTGTAGGATCAAAACTTATCTTATCGCCTATATTTACAGAAGCTACAGATCCGTAAGAAATTTCCATAGTTTTTATTTCTATGGGTTGAGAGTAGTCTGGTGTCATTATGACTACATTGCCATAACCTAGGGTGTTGGATTCAGCACTTACAGCAAGTTCTGACTCACCTACTTGACCTGCAAAGGTGATAGAGATAAGATTTTTTTCTTTGTTCCATTCACCAGATTCAATATATTCTAATGGATTTTCTTGACAAGAGAATATAGATGTTATAACTATAAATAAACCTAATATTTTTTTCATTTTATATCAATTTTTATTTTTATCAATTTTTAGAAGTTTCCTAAAGACTAACGTGCACCTTCGTTAAGATCTAGTTCTCTTTGAGGAATTGGATAGAACGCCTCTTGTTCAGGTGTTAAACCTTGCTGTTTAGCTTCTGGGACAATTTTTGACACAAGACCTTTACGGCGTAAGTCATAAAGACGTTGACCTTCAAAAGCAAACTCTAGGGCGCGCTCATCAATCACAGCATTACGGAATTCACTAACACTTAGATCTGAACTTAGAGCGTCAAGTCCTGCCCTAGCACGTATTCTTGCTACCCAGCCTTCATTATCATTACCTATAGCCTCAGCATACATCATAGCTACATCACTAAATCGAAGCACAAAAGGTTTAGCACTAGTTTTCTCACCTGAGTGATCAGGATCCATATACTTAAATGTATAAGGGAAGGTGTCATCTCCAATAGCATTGCCACTACCATCAAATATCTGAGTACTCATAATATCTAATTTACGTTTATCTGTTGGAGAGTAAGAGTTGTAGAAACTTTCCTCTGTTTGGAATACTTCATAACCAAAATATGCAGATTTCAACTCATCATTTTGTTTGTAGTAGTAAGCAGAACCCCCATTGTTAGGTGTAAAATACATAAGTAGATTTGAGTAATCTCCAGATGCAGAACCTGTTCTATCGAAAGAAATTAGGAATAAATTTTCTTTAGCATCAGGTGTATTTACATCATATATTTCGCTAAGAGTGCTAGCTAATCCAAAAGGTGAAGTGCCATTTTCTGAAGCATCTAACACACTTTTTGCATATTCAGCAGCTTTAGTATACGATTCGTCTACAGAGTAGCTCATAGCGCTATATAAAGGAATGCCGCTTTCCTTAGATGAGGCAATAGTAAGATATACTTTTGCTAACATACCTTCGCTAGCTGCCTTATTAGCACGACCTGCTACCTGAGTGTAATCCGAATATAAAGAGATAGATTTCTCAAGGTCTGCAATAATAAAGTCGTACGCCTCATCCATATCTTTAGCCTTATCTTTTTGTGCTTGTTCTGAAGTTTGAATCATAGCATCATGTAAAGGTACCAAACCAAATGTTCTCACTAAATTAAAATGACAATAAGCTCTTAGGAAGTAAGCCTCAGCAAGTATATTATCACGTACTTCCTCAGTTAGAGAACTGCTATTTTCTACATTGTATATCACTGCATTAGCACGATTGATAGCGATATAAGCATATTTAAAATACACCTCTAGAACAGTATTTGAAGAAGACAGATGTACAGTCCATTCATCAAGAGCTTGAGAACCAGGATTCGAGCCATCTTCACCACTTTTTAGCTTAGTAGTTTCTGTTGCACATTCGTTAATATAAAACATACCTGTTGCATTTTCTTGATAAGTTAATGCATTAAAAGCATAATTTAATGCAGAAGTTGCATCTGCTTCTGTGTTATAAAAATTGTCGTCAGAGTAGAATCCATAAGGATATTCATCAAGGTTACATGATGCTACCGAAGCAGATAAAGACAATAATAGAGCAAATTTATATAGTTTATTTTTCATCTTTTTAGATTTTAACGTGTTAGAATGTTAAATTAATGCCAAATGTATATCTTCTAAAGCGCGGATAGCCACCCCAGTATATACCATCCATTCCTACCTCAGGATCGTAACCGCTGAATTTAGTAAATGTATAAAGGTTGTTAATAGTACAGTATATTCTTAACTTAGAAAGGAACTTAACAGGTTCAATTACTGAGTAGCCTACTGTAAAGTCTTGAAGTCTAACATAAGAGCCATCCTCTATAAACCAATCAGAAATAAGCGGTACACGTGTACTTCTAAGACTAGGATAATCATTTGTTGGATTATCTACTGTCCACCTTAAAGGCTTAGTTGATGCTGTATTAAAGGCTTGTGGATTCAGCACATCACCTCCGAAAACTCCGTTTATGAACAAGGATGCATCAAAATTCTTGTAGCTTACACTTAAGTTTAATGAAGCTGTAAAATCAGGATTTGGATCGCCTATTATAGTACGGTCGTTATCATTTACTACGCCATCACCATTAAGGTCTACATATTTGTATTCACCTGGTAGAGCAGCATCGCCTGTAAGTCCTGCTGATATACCTTCAGCATTTGTTTGTACTATACCGTCAACCTTATATCCATAGAAGGTGTTTATAGGTTGACCTACAGCCAAGATATTAGGCATACCATTTAGTGAGTAATCATTGAATGCTGTACCTGTAAACTCATATTTCATTCCTGTATTAGGGTCAGTTTGAAGTCCTGACTGTAAAGCATCCCCAAGGCTTATAATTTTATTTCTATTTCTACTGAATATAGCAGTTACTCCTAAATAGAAGTCTTTAGAGTCAATGGCATTCCAGTTAATTGTAGCTTCAATACCGCGATTACGTAACTCTCCGTCATTTACCATCATCTTGTCAAATCCAGAAGATAGAGGTAGGTAACGTTCTCTAAGTAAGTCAGAAGTGTTCTTATCATACCAGTCAAAAGTCACTCTCACTTTGTTGTTAAGTAAACCAAGGTCTGCACCTAAGTTAAGCTGTGATGTTGTCTCCCATTTTAAGTCACTATTAGGAATACCTCCCCAATATTTAAAACGCCAGTCTGCACCATAAGAGCCTGTAACATAACCAGGGCCTACTGCTGTATTCCAACCCCCATTAACATAGTATTTCTCCATGCCATAGCGACTAAGTGTTTGGTAAGCTGAGATGCCTTGATTACCAGAATATCCAAAGCTAGTACGTATTTTCGCCTCATTAACAAAGTCTACATTATCCATGAAGCTCTCGTTATGTAGCTTCCATGCAAAGGCAAATGAAGGGAAGGCAGCCCAGCGATTATTACTACCAAATTTTGAAGAACCGTCAGTACGGAAAGTTGCTGTTAATAAATATTTGTCATCATAAGAGTAGTTTAATTTACCATAAGCTGACATTAATTTTGTTTCTATCATTCCATTTGTGATAGTATTAAGCTCAGGATCTCCTGCCCCCATGTTCTCATTACCTAAGGATTCGTTAGCAAATCCAAAACTTTCCAAAGAAGATGAGCGTTCGCTCCATTCACTATAAGAGTAGCCTGCTAATGCTGAAACATAGTGTTTGCCGTTGAATGTTTTATTATACGAAATGTAAGATTCGTAAAGTAATTCTTGACCTTTCCAGTTACCAAGGTAAGCACGACCATCATTAAGTTCACCTAAAAGAGTATACACTTTAGGGTCGTATTGATCTGTTATTGTGGAACCATACTTAAAGTTAAGTTGATTTTTCCATGATAGGTTATCTATAATCTCCCAATCAGCCAATACGGAGCTAATAAGGTCCATGCCCTTTGTTGTGTTTGTTCTGTTTTCTCTAAGAGCTATAGGATTTGAATAGTCAGAAGTGTTAGCTTTAAAATAAGTCCCATCTTCATTATATACAGGGTAGAGAATGTTCCTATCTATGCCACCAGAATAAGGATTTACATGATTGTTAGTACTTACGACTGTAGATGTTTTTATTGAGAAATTCTCATATAACTTATAGTTAAGATCAAGGTTTACAGACAATTTGTTGTAGTCGTCACCTATGTATATACCTTTCTCATCATAGTGATTGAAAGAAAGATTGTAGTTTGTTCTTTCGTCTGCTCCTCTAAATCCTATGCTTGTATTTGTAACTATAGGTGTACGAGTTACCAACTCATCCCACTGTGTTACAGGATATGCTCCACTGCTGATTTCTTCTATAGATGGATAATATATACCCATATCTTCACGACCAACATAGTAAGGGTCTTGACCTCCATTTATACGTGATTCATTGTCTAACTGAGCCATTAATACAGGGTTTCTCCAGATGTTGTACTCTGAGGTGTTTTGAGAAATCGTTGTTTGGTGACTAAGAGTGATGCTTTTTTCACCAATTTTAGATTTCTTTGTTGTCACCAATATAACACCATTTGCACCTCGTGATCCATAAATAGATGTTGAAGAAGCATCTTTTAGAACTACTAAATCTTCTATATCATCAGGATTAATTTGCTTTAAATCAGCCCCTTCTCCTAATGGAAATCCATTAAGTACTACTAGAGGTTGTTGAGTACCATTAAGGGAGCTAGCACCACGGATAATGATAGATGGTGAAGAACCAGGATCTTGACCCCCACTTACAATTTGAAGACCTGCAACACGCCCTTGTAATGAGTTCATTACAGAATTTGATGTTGTAAGTTCGCTCATTTCGTCCATTTTTATAGAAGTTACAGAACCTGTAACATCACCTTTCTTTACTGAAGAATAGCCAACAACAACTATATCATCAATTGTTAAAGCGCTTGCATTTAAATTAAATGTTATTAACTCATTTGTTACAACAGCTTCTTCAAGTTCATAACCAATGTAGCTACATACTAAAGTATCGCCCATATTGGCATTTATAGAATATCTACCATCTATGTCCGTAACAGAACCAGTTGTTGTATTTTTTATCATTACAGTGGCGCCTACCATAGCCATTCCACTTTCATCTCTAACAACACCACCAACCGATAGTTGCTGCGCTGTAGCACTGAGTCCTATACTCAATAAAGCGAATAGTGTTAAAATTCTTTTCATACATACTTTTTTTAAGATTGATTTTAAATTTTATAATTTATATATTATTTATTATACTTAGTTTTGTTGTGTTATTTACATCAGTTTTACAGGTACAAAGTTATATATTAAACAGAATTAAAAATAATGAATTTGTGTCTATAAATGATGAATTTTTGAAAAACTGTTACGGATATTCAAAAATCGCTTCAAAACATTATGGACAAATTACATTTTCTTAATAAATCATTATTTGTAATTGCCTGTTTTTGTGTGTTATAAGTTGATTGTTTTTTAATGAATTTCTATACTGCAAAGGTAGGTGTTTAGGTGTTTTAAAAATAATGAATTTGCGCCTATAAGTGATGAATTTTTGAAAAATTACAGTTTTGTGATGATAATTTGAGATAATATTTATGAAAAGATATAAATTTTGTATATTTTTGTAACAAGTAGTGTAAAATAATTGTTTTGCACTATCTATATAGAGGTAGGTTTTGATAGATTATATTTTAGTACGAATTTTTATTCCAGGAAAATGACAAATAAAGCAACACAAAATATACATTGTGAGATAACGCCATTAACCGACAATGATTTGTTTGTGGTATTAGATAATAAAAAGGCTAAATTTGATTATCCTATTCATTATCATAGAGACTATGAGCTTAATATAATAATGAATACGGAGGGTAAGCGTGTAGTGGGTGATATTATAGAGGATTTCTGTGGTATTGAAGTTGTGTTAATAGGTCCACGCGTTCCTCATGCGTGGCGTGCTGAAACAACAGATGACACTCATGTAATTACTATTCAGTTTGATAAAGATTTTGCTAACACTTTCATGTCTAATAAAAAAGTATTCGAACCTATATATACTATGTTGTCACGCTCTAAGAGTGGAATACATTTTGTGGGTGAAGTGGCTACTCTTATAAAGAAAAAATCTCTTGATTTATGTAGCTTAGAAGGTTTTGACTGTGTCTTAAAATTTTATGATATACTAAATACTCTAGCAACTTCAGATATTTCTTGTCAGAAACTTTTGGCAAGTACATCTTTTGATAGCTCTGTGTTTATTCGTCAGTCTAAGAGTAGACGTATAGAGAAAATTTGTAATTTTATAGAAGAAAACTATAGTCAGGATATAACGCTCGACGATATAGCTGAGATTGCTAATATGTCGAGTTCGGCAGTTAGCCACTTCTTTAAGAAAAGAACTTCTCGTACTTTTATAAATTATCTTACGGATATAAGACTTGGATACGCTGCGCGTATGCTTGTAGAAACTACTAGGTCTGTAAATGATATAGCTTATGAGTGCGGATTTGGAAATATCTCTAATTTTAATAGAGTGTTTAAAAAATATAAAAACCAAACCCCTCGTGATTATAGAGCAGATTCTATAGATATGATATCAAAATATTAAAGAAGAATTTAATTATTGGTTTTATTTGGTTTAAGAGTTTAAAGGGGACTTATAAGGTTTTCTCGAATCACCAACACAAAACATTTTTTTAAAGTTTTTTTTAATTTTCTTAATGTTAAAGTAACATTAATATTATACCTTTGTAAAAATTAAAAATCATAAAATATGAAAAAAGCCATAAAAATATCATAATATTTTACCCACAGGTGATTATTATATTTTCTATGGCGTTTACATAATACATTGAATTAAAAATTATAAAATTATGAAAATGTTATACAAACTTTTTACAATGGTATTTATAACCGTTGTAACCATCTCATGTCAAGGAAATAGTGCACAAAACTCTGCATCTAACTCTAACAGCACAACAGCAACTAAAGCTAAGTATGTGTTTTACTTTATAGGTGACGGAATGGCTGCTCCACAGGTACGACTTGCTGAAGCTGCCCTTACAGTACCTCAATTTCAAGAGAACTATGCTAAGCTAACAAATTCTACATCAAAAGTTGAAGGACTTAATATAAAAACACTAAGTGTTACGGGTCTAGCAACAACAAATGCTGAGAACCGTTATATCACTGACTCAGCAGCAGCAGGTACTGCACTAGCTACAGGTAGCAAAACCGATGTAGGTGTCATCTCTGAGAAACCTGACGGCACAAAACTTAAAACCATAGCAGAAGCAGCAAAAGAGAAAGGTATGAAAGTAGGTATCGTTTCTAGTGTGAGCATAGACCACGCTACACCTGCATGTTTCTACTCTCACGCCCCAAGCCGTAGCAAGTATGCCGATATATCAGAACAGATACTAACTTCTGGATTTGACTACTTCGCAGGTGGCTGCCCTAAATGGGAGAAAAGAGCCGCAAAAGAAGGCACTGACCTACCTACAGCATTCTCCTCTTTTAAAGCTAAGGCAGAAACTGCTGGCTTTAAAATGGTAACTACAAAAGCTGAATTTGACAATGCTAAAGCCTCAGATAACACTCCTGTAATTGCAACGATAGATATGCTATCTAACAAACAATACATAGGTGATGGCTCTGCACTTCCTTACACCATAGACTTAGCTCACCAAGCCTCAGATGATGATAGAATATCATTAGCACAATTTACTGCTAAAGGTATAGAGCTTCTAGATAATGAAAAAGGCTTCTTCATGATGGTAGAAGGCGGCAAGATAGACTGGGCATGCCACGCTAACGATGCTGCAACATGTACTTATGAAGTGGTAGCTTTCGATGAAGCTATAGGTGTAGCTCTACAGTTTGCAGCAGCACACCCTAACGAGACTCTTATTGTAGTGACTGGTGACCATGACTGTGGTGGTCTTGCTATAGGTTATGGTGGTACAGGTTATGAATCTGCATTTGAACTTCTTGCACGTCCTAAGATGTCAGCAACAGTATTTGGAAGTCACGCCATAGCAAAAATTACTGCTGGTGAGTCTTTCAACAAATTGCTAGCATTCGCATGTGAGCAATATGGCTTTACAAACAATATCACAGACGGCTCAGAAGGTCTTAAGTCTCAGACAGCTGAACTTTCAGATTTTGAGGTTAAGATTTTACGTGAGGCTTATGGCAAGAGTGTGAATAAAATACAGAAAAGAGGTTTTGACGATACTGATAAGTATTACTCTAACTATGGAGGTTATGACCCTTTCACTACTACTTGCTCGCAAATATTAAATAATAAAGCTGGAGTGGACTTTACTAGTTTTACACATACAGCAGTACCTGTGATGGTTTTTGCTCACGGCACTAGTGCTCAGTTATTTAGTGGGTATTACGATAATACAGATATCGCGAAGAAAATTAAGTGTTGCTTATAGAACTGTGGTGAAGGCTTTTCCTAGGGAAGCTAGTTTAGGCTAGGTAACCTGAGTCAAGCTGGGTCACGACAAGCGATTAGATAAAAAAATATAAATATTTATTGAATTTACAAAAAAAAGCGTATCTTTGCATATGGAGGTTAATCATGGTACCTATTTTGCTTACTAGTTAGTATTTCCTTATTCTTAAATTAATCTGAATTGCTATGGATAATTTGTTATTAAAATTAGAAAAATATTTTTCAGAAACGCCACAAGAGCAAATTACAAAAGACTGGGAAAAGACAGTTCACTTTGATAATGACTATGGCGTTAAAGCATACGACTTTTTAAATGTTGAGTCTGATTTTGTTTATACTGAAATTAAAGAACAAGGCATAAGCTCGGAGTTTTCTTCGAGCTTTATTTATTAAAAATCACTACGATGAATACACAAATAGCAAGTTTTAGTATCACCAATTATCTATTTGACTATGTTTCAATGGATTTAAGTAAAAAAGGTAACGACAACCTACAATTGAATTTTAACACCTCAGGGCTATTTTATGAAGAACAATCAATGTTTGAATTAACATTTTTTGTTACTGTGAAAAGCGAAGATAAAGAAAACGCATTTGTATCTATACAATGTAAAGGACATTTTGTTTTTCATAATAAGATATCATTTACAGATATTCCTGATTATTTTTATGGAAATTGTATCGCAATATTATTCCCTTACGTGAGAAGTTATATTAGCATCATTTCAACACAAGCTAATATTAAAGGAATTATATTACCTACATTAAACCTTTCTTCTTTACAATCAAAGTTAAGAAACAACACTTCTAAAAAATAATCATTTATGATTGATATATACCAATCTGTAAAAAGTAATCCACCAAGAAATACACCTTGGTGGTGTAAAGATGAAAAAGCATGGCTTGGATGTGGATATTATTTCTGGGAACATTATATTGACAACGCACATTGGTGGGGGCATCTTTGGTATACAAGAAAAGGCTTGGACTATAAAATTTACAAATCATCATATACTAAAAATGAGTTTACGTGTTTTGATTTAATTGACAACTACAAACATAAAGACACACTGAAAGATGTTATTGAATTAACAAAAAAAAGAAACCTATATGATGCTAAAACTACTACCATAGGTAGAATCATAGCTTTTATGATAGAAATTGGTATATTTGACTTTAAAGCAACCCGAATGCAGCATCCAAGTCGAAGTCTAAACAACAAATTCAGTGACAGTATTAACATTGATAACAAACAACGATTTGACCTAACACCTCAAATACAAGTATGTTTTTATGATATGTCATTAATTACTGACGGAGGTTACTCTCTTATATATCCTGAACAATACCCTGAAGGATACAATATATAAACAAAAAAGCTCAGTAAGTTAGAGATTATAAAGCAACTCTTAACACCTAATTAATCATTTAATTCCCCTCATGAAAAACGCTTTTTTAATAATCATCTCCTTAGCAGTAGTAGCACTAATTTTCATCCCTACAGGTTATGAAAACCCTGCTCTCACCCAAAATCTACTCTATGAAAAAGCTAAAATCATAGATATTGACAATAGTGACCTTAGCTCTATTTCTATCGTAAATCTTGGCACTCAGATATTAACTTTAAAACTCCTTTCTGGAGACTTTAAAGGGGATACTGTGACTGCTAAAAATGAACTGCTTGGTGATAAACGAAAAGATAAAATCTTTGAGCTTGGTGATAAGGTTCTTGCCGTATCACGTGTTAAAGATAACCAAATCATAGAAACCAGAACAGAAGACTACTATAGGCAAGACCTGGAACTTTTCCTTGTCATAGCTTTCGTAATAGCTCTTATCTTCTTCGCTGGGAAAACAGGCGCTAAAGCTGCTTTATCATTTGCATTTACAGCACTCACATTCTGGAAAGTTCTTATACCTTCACTATTAAATGGTTACTCCCCACTTTTTGTGTCTATAGGTGTGGTATTTGTCACTACCTCTGTGATTATACTACTCGTGGGAGGTATCTCTAAAAAGGGGTTTGTAGCACTGCTAGGTGCTATGTCAGGTGTGGTAGTAACTGCTGCACTAGCACTCGCGTTTGGTTATTTCTTTAAGATTCCTGGGACAGTACAAGAATATGCTGATGCCCTACTATACGCAGGATTCTCAAACCTAAACTTCGCGGAGATGTTTATAGCTTGTATCTTTATCTCCTCAGCAGGTGCCGTGATGGATGTGTCTATGGATATCGCCGCCGCACAAGACGAGATAATTACTAAAGCACCTCAACTAAGCGCTAAGGAACTTACTAAATCAGGTCTTAACATTGCCGCCCCTGTGGTGGGAAGTATGACTACTACCCTACTATTTGCTTACTCAGGGAGCTTTATGTTTGCTCTTATGGCTTTCATGGCTCAGGGAGTCCCTCTAGAGAGTATAGTTAATAGAGGATATATAGCTTCTGAGATATTACTAACTATGGTGGGTAGCTTTGGTTTGGTGCTGGTAGCTCCTATTACCGCTTTTATTGGGGGACTGGTCTTTTCTAAAAAATATTAATTGGTAAGAAAAGAGAGTAACCCAAAAGGTCGTTCTCTCTTTATAATAATAAGCGCCCCCTTAAGGGGCGCAACACCTACAAGCTACAAGCTAACACCTAAAACCTACAAGCTAACACCTACTCCGTTTTCTCGTTAATACTATCCATCGCAATATCACACAAATATTTAGTGCCTTCATACAATATATTTAAATATCTAAAAGTATTTTGACTATTAAATATCTCAATACATTTACTTTCTTCTGAACTTACAATTATTTTTTCTTTGTAACTAAAAATATTATTATTCTTTTCAGTTGATAAAAAGACAGTTCCACAATCTAGCACAAATGTTACTCTTGAGGAGTTGTAAATACAAACAACAACAGTATCCTCACATAATTTTGCAGTAATCTCAATATTACCACTAATACACACCATATCATCAACATTAAACCAATCCACCATTGGAACTACTAAAGATTTTAAATTCAATAATCTAAGTACAAATTTATCCATATCACAATAGGGATTAGAATCATATACTTTAGATGTGATATTATTGTTTAAATTTCTTAACCAAGCTGAGTTTTCTATAGCTTTCTCTAAATAAGGTCTTAAATGTCTGTATATATTTGTATCACTCTTTGAGTAATTATGGTAGTAATTACGTCTTATATATCCACACAAACATTCATCGTCGGGATTAATACATGGAATAATTTTATTGCAATCAATAGACTTAGTTTTATTCTTACATGCAACAATATGAAAACTAGCACAAGACTTCTCATAATGCAACAATACCCATTGCTCAAAAGATAAACTACTAAACGCGATATTAACTCCCCATTGCTCAGCTTTCTCAAAAGCCTCTTGCAAACTAGGGTGTCCGTCCTTGTCAAATACTGCCCACACTTCACTTAAACCAAAATCTTCTTTCAACAAATATGCTTCACGCACATAACGAAGTGGCTGAGCTTTATATTTTTTATAAGTATCTTCATCCAATTCTTCTAGTTCATGGTATATATTTAGCTTACTTTTTTTAATTGTTCTTTTAGAACGCTTATTATTGGCTCGTTCGATATTACCAGACTCCTCTTCTTTAGGTATAATGCGATAATTAACTCCCTTAAGTGATGATTCTTGATCAAACATTTGAAAAAAATAAACGTTCTCTGTCTTCGTCCCCTCGCAAACTACACCTATATCAAGACTCCTTAGTTTTCTTTTTTGTCTCATAATCTTCATCTTTTCTAAAGGTGTCAAACATTTGAGTTACACTTCCTATGTTTGGAATAGCACCAAATTTTCCTGATTCATACCATTTATCAAAAGGAATATCCTCTCTTACACCTTCAAAATCTTGTGCTGAGAATAACTCAGAAGCTCCATATACATTTTTTTCAACAAACCATATCTGATCCGATCTCAAATGCCCCCTTTCTATAATTGAGGGTTCATGCGAAGTAACAACAAGCTGTGCATTTTTGGGATTGCTAATATTATTATTAAACAAAGAGACTAAAAACTTAGACAATAACGGATGAAGACTACTATTTATTTCGTCATAAAACAATACCCCTCCTTTTTCCAATGCCTGAAGCATACGAGCGCCTAAACCAAAGATTACTTGTGTACCTAACGACTGTCTTTCTATAGAAATGCGCTCCGTGTCAACCTCTTGTTCTCCTTTATATAAAGGGTGTTCAAATTCAATATTAAGTTTATTATCATCAATAATTTTCTTCTTTAATTTATCTGGGAATATACCTAAAAAATTAAATTCAGACTCATCTCTTTCTTTTACAGAAATACCTTTTATAGACATATCCGCTACTTCTGTCAAATGGATCAGCTTCTTCTTTAAAGAATTTGTTGAATCTGACATTATTTCTCTTGCTATACGGTCATTTATTATTTTTGTTCTTGAAGATCCGTCAGCAAGCTCAATATCTATATCTCTAAAATAAGCACATATAGGTGTAAGAACACTATGCACATCTGTATTAAATTTAGAAAGAAATAGCTGATTTTCTAATACTTCTTTTTTAGCTCCTTCAACATTCAACGAGCGTTTAAATTCTACAGTATGAAATTGCTGCGCCTCACTTTTTCGCGTAAATAGTAGCGTGTCTTTAACTGTATTATAAATATATAACTCTTCCCTTTCTATTTTAGTTTTATTATATTGGACAATATACTTAAATTTTGTTGACTGCTCACCTGATTTAGTAAGCAAGGGCATGATAAAAGAAACCTCAAAATAGGTAGGCATATTTTGATTTTCAACACTTAATGCAAAAGGTTCATAACATGGAATAGTATTACCTATTTCATTTCTATGAGATGACTTAATTAGATATTGCAATGCAAAAAAAGCATTTATGATATTACTTTTTCCTGAAGCGTTAGCCCCATAAATTGCTAGTGATTTTATTAAGTTATGTTCATTACCCTTAGTGCCATACTTAGCTGAGAAAATATTTTCTATTTTCTGCTTACTTGAATTCGATTCAAACGATAAAACAATATCATTTTTTATTGAACGAAAATTTCTAGCTATAAATTCAACTATCATGAGATTTATCTTTCTTAATTCGCAAATATCTGCATTTAATTACATACAAAATTACACTAAATTATATATTTATGCAAATTTTACGCAAATTTTATTAAGTAAATGCAAAATAATTTCTTAAAACTCCAACTTATAACGACTAGCGGAAAATTTCCAGCAAAATTCTTTACTTGTTTTAGCTCCGCTAGTCGTCCCAGCTATTATTATAATAAGCGCCCCCTTAAGGGGCGCAACACCTACAAGCTACAAGCTACAAGCTACAAGCTAAAAGCTACAAGCTAAAAGCTAAAAGCTAAAACCTACAAGCTAACACCTACTCCGTTTTCTCGTTAATACTCTTCATAGTAGTTTGGATTTTCTTAGCATAAGGCATCTGAGAGTTTTCCAAGAACACATCCAAAGGAATAAGTCTACTTTTCAGCATATCAAGTAGCGCTTCCTCAGTCTGTAACTTAAACACTGGACTACTAATACTTTGCTCTATACAAACATAAAAATCAACGATATTCTTCACTTTCTCAGGGTCATACAACTTAGCAGTTTCACTCATTGAGCTACCTGCGATATCAACATAACGAGTGTCTGTATAATACTGCATTATAACTTTCAAGGTTTTCTCACTAACAGCCTTCTCATACAAAGACAAACTCTTAAAGAGAACAGCAAAGTTTAAACTACTATTTTGAGCCTCCTGAGCATAAAGACTTGCAGGCTTATTACTAGATGCCTGATGCCCTTGTAACGCCCCAGACAAGCCCGAAATCTCTTTAAACAAAGCATGCTGTAGGCTCAGCATATCTGTAGCTCCTATATTTGTAGAATTTTTGGTAATTTGGTAAGGTTTATCACCTCCCACCTTGTCCCTATAGACTATCATACCATCAGATTTCACATACTCCGAAGCGAAATCATCTATGGTAAGACCCTCAGGTATGGCGCTTTCAGGTATCATAAGTACACCCTTGGCGCTATTACTAATTATGGAATCTATGAGCACTATAAGCCTATTAATATAACGCTGACTATCAATAAGGTCACCTATTGCAGAGCGTATACCTCCATTATTCATAGGCAGCACACTCACCACATAGGGGTGGCTTTCATGAGTGTAGGGAGTTTCCATAGCTTTCAGTTGCCATCCATCAGCGGTAAGGAACTTCACATTCCAGAAATGTTCATATTTTTCTTCTGCATAAAGGGTTACATTTATACTGTCTGAATCTAAACCTAGGTCTTTAAGTTGTTGTTTACGTTGCTTATTAACTTGCTCAACCTCAGCTAGAGTCATAAAACTTACGTACTCCTCACCCGTACCGTAATCATGAATATAAGTCACCCAGCGCCCCTGTTTTTTCCATATCTCTAGAACACGGCACTTATCACCTGTCACGGAGCTACCTGAGATATTTACAGTATCCATCTTTGAACTTTTCATCTCCTGTGCACTTACAAGGCTTCTATTTTTGTGGTTACTATAGATGTGAGACAGTTCTTCCTCATCCTCTAATGTAGAAGCGAAATTACGTAACAAATCCTCATAAGTATAGTCATGAATCTCACCTATAAAGTTTACATCATTCATAAAACGAGGGTCTTCAATATCAGTATTAAAAAACACCCTTTCGAAGTTCACATTATCAATGCGTGCATCACCTCTATTTTTCTCACTCCAAAAATCATAGCGCACCTTTCCAACTACTATACCTGCTAGGATAAGCTCCTCAACTGCATTTATACGCAAAGAGTCAAATCTATTAAGTTCTGTACATTGCTGTAGGGCATTTGTTAGCATCTCTCCAAGCTCTATATCATCTGTGGAGCGACAAATCACCACACTCTTACGCTCACTCACTACTGCCTGACCTGCAATATTACGTATATACTGCTGAATGAAGTTGTGCTTTAAAGGGTTCTTACCCTGACGAACTATCAACGCCTGCTCCTCTATCATCTTTCCAGGATTATCAGGATCAGGGACAAAATCGCTCCACTGCTCTCCATTCTTGTAACGAATATTGCGTCGTCGCTCACGTCGTATGCTGTTTAGAGCACTATAATAAGCCATGGCTGTAGTCATGTCTTCTTGATTCTCGGTACTTTGCTTATAATTATAACGCGCACCTTCAATGTTTTGCTTTACACCAATAACAGGAGCTATAGCTCTATACTTTAGGCTTTTTAAGTTTAAATCTTTCATGTTAATATTGTTTAAAAGGAATAGTTAGGGTTAATTTCTTTTGGTAGTATTTTTGTTTTCTTCAATCGTTGAAGTTCATTAATATCTACTGCGTACTCCTTACGAAGACAAACAGTGTCTGTAGATCTAAAATAGTAAGGAGTCTTGATTTTATATTTTTTTATTATGCCTTGCTCTATAAGACAAGCTAGCTTCACATAAGATATCTTAGCTATCTTTGTGGCACTGGGTAATGGAAATAAATTTACCATAAATTTGTTAGTAATTAGGAGTTAAGCGTGAAAAAATGAGCCTTTATTATCAGACTTATTATTTGTCTTATTATCAGATTTATTACTAGAGTTTAAAGACTGTCTGTCAGGTATAGTTCTTGATCGATAATACTCAAACAACTCCTCTCTAGTCAAGAGATAGTAAACACATCTTGCCTTTTAAAACTTTCTATATTTTCATTATTCGTAAGGCTAGAGCACGAATAATTAGGCATCTCTACAACTGTATTTTTAATCATAATTTATTTTATTTTAGGCACGTTCTAGAAACTCAAATCTACCTGCGGGAAGTTCCATTCAACGAAACAACATTATAAGTTTTTAGTCTATCTATTAGCCGTCCATACCCATCATCAAAGTGGCGTTTCACTTCTGTGGGGGTAAGGTTAGTTGTGAAGTGGGCGAATTTCTGATACTGAGTCCAAATTTCATTCCGCGCATGAAAGAAGTCGTCAACTATCAATTTTGTGTCAGTACCAAAGTGTACATGTCCCTTTATTCCCACATCATTAAGTGCAAGATTATATGGTTTCCCATCAAACGCACGAGAATCTAACGACTCGTTAAATGTGTAGAGGTTAAGATGGCCATTCAGTTTATAATAATTTATCATCTGCGTTACAGAAATATTTACAAAGCTGTTAGGGTTCCTAGTTTGCCTTAGATACTCCGCAAATACCTGCATCAGTAGGGTTTTCCCCGTACCTACACCACCACAGAGCAGTAAATTTTTTGTAGTTTTGTATTTCTTTTTAGGAAATACATCCTCAGCTAAATGACAATCGTTGAAATAATACAGCAAAAAACGAAGTACAAACTTATTATCTTCATCAACAACAAATTTCTTACGCTGAGGTTCTAGAATTTTGTTAGCACATGCAACTAAAAAGTTGGAATGCTTGCAATAAATGTTATAGTCTGTGAGATCGTCAAATCTCCTCATTGTAGTCACGTTCTGAAGGTTTACTTTTGCCTGCTGTAGTAGAGCATTGAAATTTTGATTCTGATAATTTTTCATCTTTACTAATTTCTATAAGTTCATCTTTCCATGTTTGTTTATCCAAGAAGTTTTCAAAATCTCTACGATAACGTTTTGATTTCATTTTTTTGTAAATAGGTATGTAATTTATAATCTGGGAACGCTCAGCATCTGAGAGAACTTCCCACTTACAAATCAACCTGTCTGATTTACCAACCCCCTTGTCGTAAAGTTTCCAAACCTCCTCAAATGAAATGTTCAGTTGTGGTTTTTCCCCCGAACCCCCTTTTCCTAAATCATTTTCATTTTCATATTTATTTTCACATACACATACACTTTCATATTCATTTTCATATTCAGAGTTTGCTTGTGTGTGTGTTTGTGTGTTTGTTTTATATTTTGCTTGAGTATTTGCTTGAGTATTTGCTTGAGTATTTACTTGATCAGAATTTTGCATATTTGTTTTTTTCGGAATTGTTTTTCCGCCCTTTTTTCCTGATTCTGAACGGACTAAACTTACTTCTGCATCTTTTATCATACGCTTTTGGCAGAGGGTACCTCCCTCGACTTTTAAGACTTCTTCGGTAACAAGCTCAGTAAGTGCTCTCGAAATAATTTCAGCTGAATAGGGCAAAAACTTAACTAACTTCAAAGCAAAATTATCAATCTTATTATTTGTTTGCTTATCTTTTTGCTTAAGCAAAATTGTGCCGTAACAATCGCTTTTATGCATTAAGCACATGATTCGAATATACACACCTGTAGCTTCCGCAGAGCATTCCATAAGTTTTTCATCAGTCATAAAATCTTGAACATAAAGGGGTATATATGGTTGATTTCTTAAGGCCATATCATTATATTTTATTTATTAAAAATTAAAAGTTTGGGTGTTCGTTTTATAAAGTTTGGGCGTTCGTTTTACAAAGTTTGGGTTTAGTTGGGAATTTATCCCTTAAGGAAAGTCCTCTTATTTAGAAATCTGATTATCATAATATTCTAATAGGCGCTACTGGTCTCAGGGACGTTGAGAAACTTCGTTTTCCGTTTTTGTTCCATTCACGAGACTCCACCCACACATCGGCTTCGACTTTCATACCAGGTACGACTCCTGCAAAGCATAGGGTTTGGTCATTAAAAGCTGTAACTATAACTTTTGATGTACCACAACCTACATTTTCAAGGAGCACCATCTCCTGCGAAGTCCATGTTGATTGAGTAGCGTTAGAGATACCGCTTTTCACGGGCATAATCTCCAACACTGTAGCAGTAATTGTTATATTTGCCATTTGTTTTTAGTTTAGGAAAGTAATTATTTTACATTATTGGTCATCATATTGCGCAACTAGCTAGACTCACGACACGAAAGTTAATCTCTCCAGTTCGCGTTTTTTACCAAACCGACGTATAGAAATCTTAGTTATCTTAGCAAACAATCTATCTGTAGAAACAAAGGTAGATGTAGAGGTTCTGTAATTAACTATCTTATTATTAAACAAAATCACTATACGTTCTTTTGTTAAGCAACCTGCTGTAAATGTTTTTTCTACTATGCAGTTCACGCTATTAGCGAATCTTCTGCAATCTGTTAATGTAAATTCGTTACTCATGATATCTATTTTTATATGTTTTCCTTATATGTTTTCTATTGGTACTTTCATTTATAAGTTTACTATTCGTCAGCACATCATTTAGGTAAGCATAAAATGTAGTACCATTTGTAGAAGGATGTTTTTCTATTATGCCTTGTGTAAAATACTTGCATATAGTCTGAGGTGATATACCTGTTATCGCAGAAATAGTTTTTGTATTTACCGCTACATCTTTCGTCAATTCTGAATCAAAAAAAGATTGAGACGTTAAATCTACCTGTTTTTGTAATAAGGAGTATTTAGCAACTAATACCCCCACTTCTTCAAGAATTTCATAAGCTCTGTTAATCTTCATAGTGTTTTTAAATTTAAGTTTATTATTAAGGGAACATAAAAAAAATACATTATTTTTTATCTTTTTACACGAAAAATATAATTATATGATATTATTTTTATATATTTGTTCCGTAGTTGTGTTATGCAAATATACAGAAAAATACAGTAAAATCCAAAGGAAATACAAAATAAAATTGATAATAAAATTATGGCACTAGATAATAAACTGACTAATAGATTTTTAGAATTATATAATTTTCTAAAAAATTCTGGAAAGATTTCTACACAAAAGGATTTTTGTATAAAAATGGGGATAAAGCCATCGTTTTTTACTGAGATAAAAAAGGAAAGATCTGGAATAAATTTAGATAAATTACAGAATATTTCAGAAGAATTAAGCTGTTATTCTAATTGGTTATTATATGGTGAAGGTGAGTTATCAAAAAGTGTAACAGAAACTACAAGATATTCAATAAACAATGAATACAAGGGAGTACCTTATTACGATGTTGATTTCATAGGAGGATTTGACTTAGTAGAGAACGACCAGACTATAAATCCTATATATCATATAGATTTCCCTGATTATAATAGGGCTGACTGCTGGGTTAATATTACTGGGCATTCAATGGCACCTGAAATTTCTAATGGAGATATCATAGCATTAAGGAAGCTAGAAGACTGGAACACTTACATACTATACGGCGAGATTTATGCTATTATTACAGATGAATACAGAACTGTAAAGAGGGTCAGGAAGTCTAGTAAAGGAGATAATTATTTAAAAATAGTCCCTTCTAATAAAGATTATGACGAACAGGATATCCCAAAATCTGTTATTCTGCACATGTATCAAGTATTGGGTTCAGCTAGAAAGTTGTTTTAAGTCTGGTTTTACGCCGAGAGCCTGATGGCTTTCTAGAACAGCCTATAAAATGAACAGTCATGGATGGTAAATGTTACGACAAGCGTGGAAAGATTTTGTGAAAGATTGCTGAAGGGTCACAGGGGTCATTGGGGTCACAGGGGTCGCGACAAGCGACTAAAGATTCTGAGAAAATTCTGTGAAAATTCTGTGAATAATTTAATCGCTTGTCGCGACCCCTTTGACCCACCCCCTATGACCTCTTTGACCCCTCTGA
>JAWXTP010000025.1:0-29600 GCA_044433415.1 Rikenellaceae bacterium | reverse complement strand
AGGTCAACAATGGAAAGACCACACTACACCTGGTTATTTTGTAGACTCTTGTCACCTAGCAGCAACAAAAGTGAGCTTTAACGATGCTATGTTATTCAGTGAAAGACTTTCTGAGAAAACAGGTTTCAATGTTACACTTCCAACAAGTGAACAATGGGAATGGGCAGCACGCTCAGGTTCAAATGAGGACTTCTGGTATGGCAGCAGCAAAACTGACTTTAGCAAGTATGAGAATTTTGCAGACAAACAGCTTAACGATATGGCAGTGATAGGTGTTGACCCTAAACCTATGGGTGAAAATCATTATGTATTCCGTTTCCAAGCGTATATTCCTAAGAGTGGAGATATTGACGATGGTAGTATGTTGATGACTGCTCCAGGAAGTTACCTTCCTAACCACTGGGGTCTTTATGATATTAATGGTAATGTGGCTGAGTGGACTAGTTCACAAGGAACAGGCGACAAACGCATCGTGAAAGGTGGTTCGTGGTATGACAGAGCTAAGAAAGTTACAGTATCTGATAATAGAGAGTTCTTGCCATGGCATGAAGTATGGAACGTTGGTTTCCGCCCTATTATTTTGGAGTAACCTCTGGGAAGGCTTTTCTAATAACAACCTAGATTTTCACCTTTTTAAAAAAGCGGACAATCGTGGACGCTAAATATTAATGAGGGTGACTCAAAAGGCTAGAAACAAAACAATCAACCCCTGTTACATAGCGTGTAGCAGGGGTTGATTGTTTGTTGTGGGTACTTATGTGTCACCCTCATTTTTTTGAAAACTGTTGCCTGGGTCAAACAGGGTCGCGACAAGCGGCTGAATATTATTAAATCACAACAAATATATTTACAATTTCAAGATATAACTTCATATTACTAATCTTGAATAATTTAGAATCAACTTACAAAAAGTTGGGCTAACTCCACATTTCCTGGAATTAGCCCAACTTTTTATATAATTTTTATGTAACACTTTTGAATCTTTAAATCTTAACATTCAAACTCTAAAATTCCATTAATAAACAACTATCTCATCAAGAAACTGGAATCCCTCCTGATTTTTAGAGAAGAATTTTATGTAACGTGCTGAGTCATTGAATTTAGATACAAAATCCTTGAATATTAATTCAGAAGAACTGCTAGGTACATCATTTTTAACCTCTGACACCTCTCTATATTCTTTGCCATCATTAGAAACGTATACTTTAGTGTAATGCGGCATATATACTCCTGGCCCTGTTAACTGCATAAATCTACCTGACACATACGATAAAGACATAACCTCACCTAGGTCTATTACTACATCTATATCAGTTAAAAAACCTTGCCACTGACCATCATGATAGCTTAAACCGCCTTTATAACCATTAGTAAATGAAGACTCTCCCTGTGCAGCATAACCACTATAAAAAGGAATATTATAGGTCACCTTTTTACCTATAGCCTTATGATAATCTAACCTATTCTTAGATATTACCTCATCTATCTTATCACCATTAAATAAAGCTGCCATTACCACTGTCGAATCTTTTACTGCAAACGCACCCTCGTATAGAGGTGACTTGCTTGTTGGAGCATTACCGTCTGTGCTATAACGTATCGTAGGTTTATATCTCTCAGAAGATAATACTACCTTCATCTCCTTACTTGTTGTATCTACAGTAGGTGTTATATCCACTTCCTTACTTAACGTAAACGTGTTTACATTCTTACTTTGTAAAATAGGAATATGACGACTAACTCTAAATTTAAAACTTTCTACATCCTTATTTTCAGGCATAGTCCATACTACCTCAGACAATGATAGCATACGTGGGAAAAGCATATATTCTACATGCGACTCATCCTTCATATATTCTCCCCATACATTTGCCTGAGCTCCCAAGATATATTTAGCTTCTGTTTCGTTAAGCTCACTAGGTGTAGGATTATAGTCGTAAGTTTTAAGATAAGGAGTGTATCCACCTATCGCAGCAGGTTGCGTTGCTGGATTATCTTGGTAGCTATCAAAGTAAAGATGAGATCCTGGAGTCATCACAACATAATGATGTGATTTTGCAGCTTTAATACCTCCTTCTTCACCTCTCCACGACATCACAGTAGCATCTTCTGCTAAACCGCCATCAAGGATTTCGTCCCAACCAATAAGTTTACGTCCATGTTTTGCAAGTATCTCACTAGTACGTTTGATTGCATAACTTTGTAGCTCGTCAACATCCTTAAGTCCATTATCACGCATACGCTTCTGGCATTTAGGGCACTCTTTCCACCACGTTTTAGATGCTTCATCACCACCTATATGTATGTATTCAGAAGGGAATATCTCTACAATCTCAGCTAACACATTCTCTATAAACTCAAAAGTAGCTTCGTTACCTATACAAAATTCACCACTCTTATAAGGCTCACCTACGCAAGAAAGCTCAGGATAGGCAGCAAGTACCTCGTCGGAGTGTGCAGGCACTTCTATCTCTGGGATGACAGTTATAAATCTCTCAGCAGCATATTTCACTAACTCTCTAGCATCATCTTTTGTAAGATAGCCACCATAAGCCCCTTCACTACCCTCTTTCACATACTTGCGACCTCCTTCTTCAGTCCACCACTTCATGTAATCTTTCTCTGGTCTCCAAGCCGTTAAGGATGTTAATAACGGATATTTGTCTATCTCTATACGCCATCCACCAGCATCTGTAAGATGAAGATGTAGCAGATTTAACTTATAGTGAGCCGCTAGGTCTACACATTTTTTAATAAATTCAACAGGATAAAAGTGACGTGACAAATCAATATGCAAACCTCTATAACCATATCTAGGTGCATCATTTATATCTACATACGGAAGTTTCCATCCCCCTTTGGTATCTAGACGGTCATCTTCAAGCATTTGTATAAGTGTCTGTGCTCCGTAAAACACACCTTGAGCAGTCGCAGATTTAATAGTTACCCCTCCTTTATCGACAAATAAACTATAAGCCTCCTCTGAACCCATAGGTTCTATAACTAGACGTATCTCACAGTTATCACAACTTTGAGACACTCCAAAAGAGCCTCCATTAGATGCAGATATAAGCTCTGCAATGGCTTTAAGCTCATCGGTATCAGCAAAAATATTGGCCGACTGATTAAGGTTAAAACTACCTGAACCCATCGCCATAGAATTAGGCATAGGTATCAGTTGAAGCTCTTGAACAGTATTTGTGTCTGAGCACGAAGCAAATAACATTGTTGCTATTGCAAATGATAATAGATGTTTATTCATACATACAAGGTATTATTATTACGTAGTTAATAACTCTTCTAGCTATATTATGCAAAGCTAGTAAAAATAATAGATTTTAAAAAATATACCAATAAAATATTTTTTTTAAATAAATTTACATATATTTATCCATATTTACTAAACATATATTGTATAAAACAAACGCAATTATAATATTTAAAACAGTACAAATATGACAAAAAAGCAGGTTGAATTTCATGATCCCAATGGTACATACATTGGAGAATGGGAAAACGAAATGGAAAACGGAACAGGTGTATACTCTTGGAATAATGGCTCAAAATATCAAGGAGAATGGGAAGATGGACTTCCAAATGGACATGGAACACATACATATCCTGATGGAAGTGTTTATGTTGGAGAATGGGAAGAAGGAAAACCTAGCGGCACTGGTACATACACTAACATTAATGGAAATGAGTATTCTGGTCAGTGGCTTAATGGACGAGAAAATGGTAAAGGTATCTATATAATAAAAGACACTGGGGAAAAATATGAAGGTGAATACATAGATGGGAAAAGATGTGGGTATGGTATAGTTACTTGGCCCGACGGAATGTACTATAAAGGTGAATGGCGTGATGGGAAATGTAACGGTCACGGAGAATGCGTCTATCCTAATAATGGTGGACGATATGTTGGGACGTTCATAGACTTTAGTCCATCAGGCCAAGGTAAGTTTTATTATCCTAATGGAAATATTTATGAAGGTAATTTTATGAATGGCAAAAGAAACGGCAACGGAACTCTCACATGGGCAAGTGGTCGTATCTATAAAGGCGAATGGTCTAACGACACTACAAATGGTCATGGTGAGTGCTGGTGGGAAGATGGTTCTCATTATAAAGGAAACTGGCGTAATGGTGCGAAGAATGGTTATGGAATTTACACATCACCTGATGGTGGAATACGTGTTGGGGAATGGATAGATGACAAATTCCAAATTACTGCTAAGACTATTGTCGACTAATTTTCATATTGAGTAACCAAATTAAAAACCCTATAAAATACAGAAGGGTATAGAAACTGGATTTTAGATATTAAAATCCAGTTTCTAGAAGTTTTTTAATCTTTTAGATAATACTGAACTGTAGTTACTACACGAATTGTCTTAATATGTGGCGTGTCTGCATTTTGATCATTAATAGAAAATTGTCCCTGACTAGCAGTTTTAATCTTACCTATATTACTATTTGAATCTTTAGCAAATTTCTCTGCTGCCTCTCTAGCACTCTTTGTAGCCTCTTCTATCATTTCAGGCTTTATATCATTAAGTGAATTATACAAAAACTTAACTTGAGACATACCATACTTCTCAGAACTTATTGCAAGCCCTGCTTTTATTAAATCTGACACTTTAGTCATTGCTTTACGTACTTCTTCAACCTTCTTACTTGAAACTGTAACAGTGGAATTTATGTAGTATCTAAATTTAATCTGCGACGTATTCGAATAACGATCAGCATATAAATCCTGAACTACAGGCATAGGTATAGTCACTTCATCTTTTGAAATACCATTCTTCTCTAAGAAACTTATAATTTTTTTATTACTTTCTTCTATATCATCATATAAAGCACTTAGATTATTACTACCTAACTCATACTTAATAGGCCATATCACATTGTCTGCCAAAACTGTACGTTCTGAAAGCCCCTTCACTAGAACAACACGTTCAGAATCCTTAAAACTCACTATTCCACTCTTTAAAAAAGCGCCTAAAATCACCATACCCAAAGATAAGATAATTGATGATAAGATTACTGTTGATTTGTTTGCCATAATACCATACTTTAAATTATTAAAAGTTAATTTTCCCTGCTTCAAATATAGCTATATTTTTTCACATTTAGGCATATTATTTGCCAATATTTAACAGAAACAATAAAACTATATTATATGGAAGAACAAAAAAGGAATATAGAGCATGGTACATTTTTAAGGGAATCAAATTATAGGATAGTAATAGATGCAGAAGGTCCCATACTTGTGTATGGAAATCCGCCCCTAAAGCACCTAGTAATTATGCCTAATAAAGATAACATCTCATCTAGCTACAAAACAGGAAAGATACATACATTAATGGCATCTCCTACTGCATTATGTCGTTGTGGAAAATCAGAAATGAAACCTTATTGCGATGAATCCCACTTAAAAGGTCGTCAAAATTTAGAGCTTACAGCTGATAACAAACCTATGTTCAAATCAGCACGCTTTTATGATGGGAAAAGCCTTACATTAGAGGATAATAAAGACTTATGTGCATACGCTCGCTTTTGTGACACTCATATAAATGTATGGAACATGGTTCGCAAAGAAAGCGGCAAAGTAGACGAGTTAAATATCATAAAACAAGAGGTAGCAAATTGCCCTTCGGGAAGATTAAGACTCTGGAATAGGATAGATAATACACTTGTAGAAGATAAAACACCTCAGGAATTAAATCTAATAGAAGACCCAGTTATGGAATGTAGCGGTCCCTTGTGGGTAAGAGGAGCTATAAAAATAGATAGCAGCGAAGGTACTAAATATGAACTCCGTAACCGTGTAACATTATGTAGGTGTGGTGCTTCTTCTAACAAACCTTTCTGTGACGGAGCACATGCTTCTGTGCGCTTTGATGACGGAAATATAGACAGTTAATAATGGGGAGCTATAGAAACTGATTTTATTCAACAAAGCCCCTTGAACCTTAATAATCAACAAATTAAACAGTAAAACATTATGTTAACAGCAAAAAAAACACAAAACTGGATTCCTTCTTTATTTAATGAATTTTTAGGTAATGAATGGGTATCAAAAATTACTCGTAATGCCTCACCAGCAGTAAACATCATTGAAAATGATAATGAATTTAGAGTAGAAATGGCTGCACCTGGCATATCTAAAGACGATATTAAAATTAGTGTGCGTGAAGATAATTGTTTAGTTATCTACATGTCAAAAAAGAAACAGTCTGAACAAGAAAAAGAACAGCCTAAGGTAATGACTACTGAAAATAACACTGAGAATAATACAGAAGACAGTACTGAAAATAACGAAACTGAAACTAAATGTAACAACGGTGCATGCGGCAATAAAGATGCTTATGACAAATACTTAAGAAAAGAGTTTTCTGTTTCTTATTTTAATCAAGTGCTTGAGATACCAGAAAACGTTGAAAAAGATGCTATAGATGCAAAATTTGACAATGGAGTTTTAGTAATTATTTTACCTAAAAAGGAAAGTTTAATTTCTCAAAACGCAAAAGAAATTGTGATAAAATAAAACTGCGAAACTTTCAATTAAAGGGAATTCTAATAATTGGTTTTATTCGGTTTTATATTTAGAAGTCCCCTTAAAACTTAACTATATAAAAAAGGCTGTCTCGATTTTGTCAAGACAGCCTTTACGATACTTAATTCAAAGATTATTTTTTGTGTTTAATATCGTTATACTCCATTTCTAACGATTTGTTATAAACAGTCATAGCATTACGGCTCATACCCATACTAGAGAAACCACCATCATGAAATAGGTTCTGCATAGTAACTTTACGAGTTAAATCTGAGAATAAAGTGATAACATATTCTGCACAATCTTGAGCTGTAGCATTGCCTAGCGGAGACATTCTATCAGAAAAATCCAAAAGACCATCAAAACCAAATACTCCACTACCTGCAGTTGTAGGAGTAGGTGATTGACTTACTGTATTGATACGGATTTTTTTCTCTCTACCATAAATATAACCAAATGAACGAGCTATAGACTCTAAAAGTGATTTAGCATCTGCCATATCATTGTAACCATAAAGAGTACGTTGAGCAGCAATATATGATAAAGCTACGATAGAACCCCAATCATTAATAGCGTCTTTTTTGCGCGCTACTTGAATCATTTTATGGAAAGAAACAGCCGAAATATCTAATGTTTTTTGGAAAAATCCATAATCTAAGTCATCATAAGTTCTGCTTTTTCTAACATTAGGAGACGAACCTATAGAGTGAAGAACAAAGTCGATTTTACCACCGAAATGTTCCATTGTTTTATCAAAAAGGTTTTCTAAATCTTCTACAGAAGTAGCATCAGCAGGAACAACTAAAGCATTACATTTCTCTGCTAATTCTTTCATATTACCCATACGGATAGATACAGCCATATTAGTAAGTACAATCTCAGCACCTTCAGCCACTGCTAACTCAGCTATCTTCCACGCTATTGAACTTTCATTTAAAGCACCAAAAATGATACCTTTTTTACCTTTTAATAAGTTGTAAGACATAAGTATTTTAATTAAATTTTAGTAGTTTATTGCAAAGCAAAATAAGGTTATAAAAACTTTATTTACATGCAATAAATATATTGATTTTCAATAATGATTTGCAACTTGCAGTAATTCAACAAATAACAAAAATCTTGCGCAAAGATATGAAAAATTATTCTAAATAATCTTATTTTTCAAAAATTATATATATTTTTGCTAGTGTTTTGGGTGTAAACAAATGTATGTAAACTTCTAAAAATTGGATTGTAACAGTTTTAAATTTATAAACCTAACAAAACCAGTTTATAGAACTCCTCATAGTTTATTTTACACTCTTATTTATCAGAATGAAAATCTAAAAAAATGAATAAATCTTGTGACTACCTTATTATAGGTTCAGGAGTAGCTGGTTTAAGTTGTGCACTTAAAGTAGCTGATAATGCGACAGTAATTATTGTCACAAAAAGTAATATATCAGACACAAATACACAAAAAGCTCAAGGCGGTATAGCTTCTGTAACTTATGAACCAGATAATTTTAAAAAGCACATAAACGATACTATAATGTGTGGTTCTAATCAAGGTGACCATGCAGCTATTAAATTAGTTGTAGAAAATGCTCCTAAGCAAATTGAACAGCTTATAGATTGGGGTGTTAATTTTGACAAAAATGGCGAAATATATGACCTTGCTCGTGAAGGAGGACATACAGAACACCGTATTTTGCACCACAAAGACAGCACTGGAGACGAAATACAAAGAGCTTTAGTTGAGAAAGTGAAAAATCACCCTAATATAGAGATTTTAGAGAATAACTTTGCCGTTGATTTACTTACTCAACATCATAAAGGAGAGTTAATAACTAAAAGTAGTAAACACACAACATGTTATGGAGCTTATGTACTTGATCTTCAAACTAAGACTGTTGCTACTATAACTTCTAAAATTACTATCTTAGCCGCTGGGGGTGTAGGAAATGTATATCAGTCTACGACAAACCCAGAAGTAGCTACAGGTGACGGTGTTGCTATGGTGCACCGCGCAAAAGGTGTAATAGAGAACATGGAATTTATCCAGTTTCACCCTACTTCATTATATAACCCTTCTGAACGTCCTTCTTTCTTGGTTTCGGAAGCTATGCGCGGCTTTGGCGCTGTGTTAAAAACTAGAGATGGTAAAGAATTCATGCACAAATATCACAAAATGGGTTCTCTTGCTCCTCGCGATATTGTTGCTCGTTCAATAGATAATGAACTTAAGGCTTCTGGTGACGATTATTTATATCTTGACGTGACTCATAAAGATGCCGAAAGTGTAAAAGATCACTTCCCTCTAATTTATTCAAAATGTTTACAACTAGGAATAGATATAACTAAACAAATGATTCCTATAGTACCAGCAGCTCACTACTCTTGTGGTGGTGTGAAGGTAGATTTAAACTCTCAAACATCTATTAATAGATTGTACGCTATTGGTGAAGTTTCTTCTACAGGACTACATGGAGCTAACAGACTAGCTTCTAACTCATTAACAGAAGCTGTAGTATATGCAGAAAGAGCAGCTAAAGATTCTCTAAAAAGATTAACTTCTATTGAAACAGAAACAGGAATTCCTGATTGGGATTACGATGGTACTTCTCACCCAGAAGAAATGGTGCTTATTACTCAATCTTATAAAGAGATGCAACAGATAATGAGTAATTATGTAGGTATAGTACGTTCAAAAATACGCCTAGAGCGCGCTTTTAGACGTATGGAAATTATTTTTATTGAGACAGAAGAATTATACAAAACATCTACTCTTTCAAAACCTCTTTGCGAATTGAGAAATTTAATTGCTGTAGGTTATTTGATAATTAAACAAGCTAAGGAAATGGACCATAGTGTTGGACTTCATTATATGTTAGATTACGAATAAAAGAAAAGTAAATAGAACTTTTAAAAAAGCATAATGATTTTAAGAGAGTTCTATAAACTGATTTTATTCGTAGTCATTACTAATATGCTAAAATAATTTGTTATTATTTTAGCATATTTTTAAATCATATAAATAATGACAACAATTAAGTTAAAATTTAAACATTCTACAAACACTGTAGAGAAAGGGACTATTTATTATTCAATCAACCACGAAGGTGCAAATAAATATATTTGTAGTGGTTATAACATTAATGACGAAGAATGGAATAATTTACATTCAAAAATCACCATTCCAAATATTATTACGTGTCGTGGTGTTGAATTAAGTATTATTAGGGATAGAATAAAATTTAACATTAAACGATTAAAACACATTTCTAGATATTTAGAAAGCAAGAGTAAAGATTACAATTTAGATGATATTTTAAAAATTTTTGAATTTAATTACAAGGGGATTACTTTATTTGATTTTTTATTAGATACAGCTCAGAAATTAAAAGAGATGAAAAAATATCGTACATCTGAAACCTATGTATCTTTGCTAAATAGTTTTATGAGCTACAGAAATGGAGAAGATTTACTAGTTGCAAACTTAGATATTAATATTGTCGAACGCTATGAGGCTTACTTAAAACAACACAATGCTGCTCTTAACACCATATCATTCTACATGAGAACTCTAAGAGCAACTTATAATAGGGCTGTTGATATTGGTATAGTTAGTAAAAACAATTTATTTAAAAAAGTGTACACGAATATTGAGAAAACTCCTAAAAGAGCTATTCCTATATCATGTATAACAAAATTAAAGAATTTAGATTTATCTCATTTACCTGAAATCGAATTTGCTCGTGATGTATTTTTATTTAGCTTTTATACTAGGGGTATGTCTTTTATTGATATAGCATATCTTAGTAAAAGTAACATAAGGAATGGGGAAATTATCTACAGAAGGCAAAAAACAGGACAAAGATTAAATATCAAATGGGAAAAATGCATGTCTGAGATTGTAAAAAAACATCCCAATAAAAATAATGATTATTTATTGCCTATAATTTTGAACTCAAACCTTGACTCTCGAAAACAATATATCGATAGCCTATCCAAAGTTAACAAAAATCTGAAAAAGGTAGCTCTTCTTGCAGGTATTTCTATTAACATAACATCGTATGTTGCACGCCACAGTTGGGCATCGGCAGCTAAATTTAAACGTATTCCAATTTCTGTAATTAGTGAAGCTATGGGGCATGATAACGAAGTAACAACACAAATATATTTATCTTCTTTGGACACTGATGTGATTAATAAAGCCAATAAAATGATAATTAAATCTCTATAAAAACTTCTAAGAATACCCCTATACATCAACGATTAATCTTAAAAATGGCGTAAAATACGTTTACAATAGTGTTATTAACTATAAAATTTGGAATTGAACAATATTTGATTTATATTTGTAGACGTATTGTATATATAATTTATATTCTATATTAAAAGGATAACATTTTACACAAAATTTAAAACACAAAATAAAATTAAACTAAAAAAGAAAGTTATGAAGAAAACTATGAGAAAATTTCTACTTTTAGCAGGAATGTTTGTGTTTGCTATTTCTGCAAATGCTCAAAATTCATCAATTTCTGCTTGTAATTCTGACGAATTCGTATTAGGAGACTTCTGGTCAAATTGGTATGTTTCAGGATCTCTAGGAGCAAATATTCCTGTTCATAGAAACTCAGCACAGTATTTAGACCTAAATCCATCATTTGCATATTCATTATCAGTTGGTAAATGGGTAACTCCAAATTTGTCTATTAGAGCTGGATTCTCTCGTTCATCTTTAAACGGTTATGATTATTCTAATGGTTCTCACACTATAACAGGCACATCTGAACTAGATGGTTCGTTCTCTGTATTACGTGGTGATGTAATGCTAAACTTATCTTCTCTAATTTGGGGATATAAAGAAGACCGTTTCTATCAATTTATGCCATATATGGGTGCTGGTATAGGTATTATTAAAGGTAGCAGCGATACTAAAAACACTGCTATTTATAAAGCTGTTCCTACTATTGGTTTTGTAAACGATTTCAGAATCAACAACTCATTCTCTATCATCTGTGACATCAACGCTAGTTTATTAAAAGGTAGTGCTTATGGTTCAGCATCGAACAATAAAGTTATGCCAATTAATGCTACTGTAGGTGTAACATATACATTTGGTAAAGAAGGTCGTCACTTTAATACTGTTACAGGTTCAAAATGTTATGCTGCATTAAACTCAAAAATTACTGAGCTTAATAACGAAATCAAGAACCTAAAATCTCAAAATGTTACAACTGAAAAAGAAGTTAAAAACATTAAAACTGAATTGAAAAAAGCTCAAGAGACTGCTATTTCAAACGCTAATACAGCTCCTCAAATTGAGTATTGTTCAAGCCCAGTAGCTATATTCTTTAAAATTAACGAATCTACATTATCAGAACAAGACATAGCTCGTTTAAAATATGTTGCTGAAGGTATTAAAGAACAACCAAATGCTAAATTTACTGTTAAAGGTTACGCTGACTCTGCAACTGGCACAGCATCTTTCAACCAAAAATTAAGTGAAAAACGTGCTGAAGCTGTTTGTAAAGTTCTTGTTGATAAATATGGTATTAGTTCTTCTCAGTTAGAACCTATTGGTATGGGTGCTGTTTCTGACAAATTTGAGAAATCATACCTTAACAGATTTGCTTTAATTCAAAGTAAATAATCTTTAATTACTAAAAAAACAAAATATATAGTTTAATTTTTTAAAGGGTAATATACTATTGTATATTACCCTTATTTTTATTTTACAGATATAAATAGAGCTGCTTAGAAATATAAGATACTATTCCTGAAAGTTTGTAAATTGGAAGAAAAATGGCAGCTAGCTGGGTAAGTAACTAAGAATAAACAATTAACGCAAAAGATATCCTTCACTATGCTTAGTCTCAGTAAACTATAAAAGACAATATGGCAATTTTCTCAAAGAAGAGAGAATTGCCATATTGTCTTTTATAGTTTTTAATCTAATTTTGCGCAACCACTTTGTTACACAACTACTATTCTTCAATAATTAAACGGAAACCAACATTATTTGAAGGCTGCCACGAAGCTACAGATTTACGTGAGTAAGAAGTAGAATTTTTAGCTCTATCTATCCATGAACCACCACGTACTACCTTATCATGCCCCTCAACACTACTCTCCTTATAAGGATAACTAACATAGTCTGAACGTGTAAGTTCCCTAACATTACCTAGCATGTCATAAAGTCCCCACGCATTAGATTCATAGCCTTTACCCGTACGTTGTATCATAGCTCCGTCATCAACATCTTCACTTTTAAGCAAGTAGTTGAAATATCGGAAATATTTATGATCTCTTCCCATAGGTTGTGGATCTACTCCTGCTACTGCCATATTTTCTAGTTGTACATCAGCTAAATTCTCATACTTACTGAAATCTGCTGTGTCACCAAACCAAAAATCTGTAGTTGACCCTGCTCGTGCTGCCCACTCCCATTGTGCTTCTGTAGGTAATGTAATATTCAATCCTGTATGTTCTGAAAGTTTAGCACAGTATTCCATAACCTGATTATAGCTAACACGAATAACAGGTTGAGCAGGACTATTAGCTTCATAACCTGGATATACATGGTCTTTCCAGAACTGAGCTATATAACGACTATCATGTTCAGGAACAAAAGCATTATACTGTTCATTAGTAACCTCTATCTCACCTATCCAGAATGGTTTTGCTATCTTAACACGACTCTCAGGAACACACTCCTTACCATAAGCGTTACTTCCCATGATGAATTGACCTGCTGGTATCTTACGGAAAACCATTTTCACACCATTACCTAAATCAACTTCCTTACGAGTGTCACCTAGCTGACTTTGCTGTTCCTTAGCAGTAGCAACATCCATAGTTTTTACTTTCTTAGCAGGCTTATACGTTGGTTCTACATAATCAGGCATCACTGGTTCTATCTTTCCTTTAGACTCTAAAACTTTAGCATAATCATCTAGTTCCTGTTGCCAATCTACATCAAGGTTGTTATATTTACACATAAGCTCTTGACGACGCTCTATCTGATTATAACCATTAAGGTCTTTCTGTATAAAAGCTCCATTATAAGGTGCATTTAAGTCTATCCACGCATATAGAGTTTGCCACTCACTATCTTTTAGCTCTACACCATGGTGACCATTTCTAAGGATTCTAATAAGCTCACTAGTAGAAGCATGATATTCGTAAGGCTTCATAACTAAAGCATCAGCCTCGGAACCTTGACGGTTAACATAAGGATGTATATTTAGGTAACTTTGCATAAAAGGAAATGCTGGAATAATAAACCTATCCCCTGGGATACCTTCATCGTATTTGTCTCCTGTGAAATCTAAATTAGACTTTTCGTTATGACAAGCTACACATGCTCTATCTAGGATAGGCTGTATCTCTAACTTATAGGTAAACGAACGTGCTCCACCCTCTATGTAATCTATTGGCTGAGGTGTTGATTTTGAAGCTATATTGGTCTTAGGTATAGCTACCATATTTTGATCTTCATGACAACCTACACATGAAACTACCTCACCTGGCATACCTGTAAGCCAACTACGCATCCATTGCATAGCTTGACCTAAAGAATCTAAAGGCTGCAAAGAAATTGGAGTATTAGCAGGTATAGTAAACATCGCTGAACCATCTTCATTAACATCAACCTCACCTAATAAACGCTTAATATCCCAACCTGACTGTATACCTTGAGCTATATGGTTAGAAAGAGCATTTATATATCCAAACTCATAGGCAAAAACACGAAGTTTCTTAACTGTACCACGAGGAACTCCTGGAAGACCTTCTCCCTCATAGATGTCCTGAATATATACTGTAGACTCATCCTTAGAAAGGTCTACCTTATCAGGGATAACTGGTGGAGTGTCACGTTTCTGAACATAGATGGCATTGATATATCCTTCGCCTTCACTTTCAGCAATAAGAGTCATATTATCATAAATGTCAACTAAATATATACCCCACAATGACTGAGGTGTCAACTTAGCAGTAACTAAGAAGTATTTATCAGTAACTGGTCGTGGTTTTATAAACTGAGGCCATACATCATTTACTAATTGATCCTTAATAATAGGCTCTATCTTACGTGTAGAATATGGAATCTCCTGAGCTATACCTTCTAACTTATCACGACTCTTTGCTGGGTCAAATAACATTAAGCGACCTGAACGAGCTACTCCATGATGCCCTGAAATAACACCTATAAATTTAGAAGTATTCCCTGGTAAAGGCTGAATATCAAATGTAGAATTAGGGAAAAAGCCTCCACTACCATATAAAGATTTCTGCTCAGTTCCGTCAGGGTTCATGTGCATAGTGATACGTGAATAATAGTGAGTAAGGTCTGTATACTCCCAACGAACATACATCACCTTTCCATTATTCGCAACAACAGGGTGCCAGTTAGCATCTTGGTCGAAAGTCAAACGACGTAAAGAGTTATCCTTTGGGTCGTAAAGAACCATATTAGCTACAGGAGCTGTACCATGCACACAAGGAACTCCATGATAACCTATATTAGAATTAGCAATATACTTTCCATTAGGTAAGAAAGTACCATCCATAAATACAAGGTCGGACTCATCAGTTTTTATAACCTCCTCAACGTCAGCTCCATCAACTCCTACTTTAAAAATATTCCACTGCCCCTCATCATTAACTGAAGTAAATAATATCTGAACAGCATCCCAGTGAAGCATCAAATCTGATACAGGAGCATCACTTTGAGGTTTATATATTGTCGAAAACTGAGGTGTAGACTCTCTTATAGAAGTCATCTCTGATATCTCAGCATCAAAACCTCCCGTTGAAGCAGACATCTGATTAGTCCAGTTATTATTCTGAGTTCCTAGAACAGGAGCTCCTCCACTTCGTGACTTAGAACCTAGGTTATATTTCCCTAAGATGATACGGTCATTATCTAGAGCTTTATTTGATAATAAAATCTCACGTGAAAGAGATAAGGCCTTCTCTGCTTTAGCAATAATATCTGCATCACCACTAAATAAATCAATACCCTTAATATCTATAGACTCTAGCTCCTTAAGTTTAGCTTCATATTTTGCGGTGTCATAGCCTTTAACAGTTTTCATATCGTTAAAAGCTCTACGTACATTAGCTGCATCTATGAATTGTAATCTACTATTTAAATCACTAACTTTTTGAACTTCTAGAATAACAGAAACATAGGTATCTATCTTATCTTTAAGGCTTCCTGTAGCAGCTGCAATTTTAGTCTCATAATATTTGTTATTTGCTAAATTTTTAACAACTTTTTCAGCTACCTTCTTCTCAAACTCCCCATCGGTATTATCCATCCAGTTTTTGGCATTTAGGTTACCAAAACTGATTAAGGTTCCCATCTCCATTGGGTATTTGTCAATAAGATTATTTACTAAAGATTGAGCGCTTAAATTCTGAACTTTAAACATGATAGATGAGTTCTCTTTACCAGAATCCTCTACACCTACTTCTGCTTCAAAGGTTTTATAGTCTCCATTAAGGGCAATTATAACCTCTGCTTCAGCATGCATAGAAATACCGTTAGAGTATTCCTTACCATTAACTGTAATTACCTTGTTTTCAAAACCTTCATTACGTTTAGGAAGTCCATAATGCGTATTTGCATAGCTAAATTCCATCTCCGAGACCTTAACTTTCACTCCATCTTTACGAGTTAAGTAAACATTACCCCACGCAGAATGGTCATAACCTACCCCATCAGCTGTTCCACAAGACTGCAATGAAAGGTAATTCCAACCAGAAACATCTACAAGTAGCTTCTCAGCTGGTTCATTTAGCCTTACAACTCCTGTCTTGTGCTGAATAAGATTTTCTTTAAAACTTTTTTTACTAGCAACGAGGTCGTCGATTAAAGTTTGCCCGAAGGCACACCCTAGAGTTAATACATAACTCATGAGGGTTAAAATTATCTTCTTCATATTATTTAAGTTTTAAAAGAAAACTACAGGGAGTTCTAGTAATTGTTTATACAATATTTAGAAGTTCCCTATAAGTATTAAGTTTTCTTATTGTTAATTTATTTAGATCTTGTTTGACCGTCTCCTTCAATAATATATTTGTAGGTAGTCAACTCAGGAAGCGCCATTGGGCCTCGTGCATGTAGTTTTTGTGTACTGATTCCTATCTCAGCACCAAAACCAAATTGAGCTCCATCCGTAAACGCTGTCGACACATTAACATATACACATGCTGCATCGACTATCTGAGTGTAAAGTTCAGCTGTAGATTTATTCTCTGTAACTATAGCCTCACTATGTTTAGAGGTGTATTTTGTAATATGGTTAACTGCTTCCTCTAAAGAGTCTACAGTTTTTATAGCCATTTTATAATCTAAAAACTCACATCCAAAACTTTCAGCTGTAGCATGTTTTAACAACTCTCCATTATAAATCCCATCAAGCTGAGAGTAAGCTCTTTCATCAGCATAGATAATAACATTTTCTGCTGCTAAAGGAGCACAAATACTAGCTAAATCCTCTAATTTATCTCTATGTATCACCGCACAATCTAGGGCATTACACACAGAAACACGTCTTGTTTTAGCATTTAGTATTATATTTTTAGCTTTTTCCACATCAGCATCCTTATCAACATAAGTATGACAAATACCTGCACCTGTTTCTATAACAGGAATACGCGCATTGTTACGCACATAGTTAATAAGAGCTGAACTACCACGTGGGATAAGCAAATCGACGTAACCTACAGCATTTAACAATTCAGCTGTAGCCTCACGCTCAGCAGGAAGCAAAGTTACTGCTTTTTCATCTATACCTTCTTCATTTAAAACAGAACGTATAATTTCTACTATAGCACTATTAGAATTGTGCGCATCGCTACCACCTTTTAGCACTGAAGCATTACCTGTCTTAAAACATAAAGCAAATACATCTAAACTAACATTTGGTCGAGCTTCATAAATTACACCTACAACACCAAAAGAAACACGTACCTTTCGTACTACCATACCATTAGGGCGTTCAAATTGACTTAACAACTCACCTACAGGTGAATGTAGTGAAGCTACATTTCTGATATCCCCTGCTATAGACTCTATACGTTGCTCATTAAGCAACAATCTATCGTAAAGAGGATTTGTAACTTCCATACGTGCTAAATCTTTAGCATTAGCATCTATTATTTTAGCACTTTGTGACTCTACAGCTTCAGCAAGTTTACAAAGCACTTTGTCTATTTTTTCTTGACTTAGCAAGGTTAAAGACTTTGAAGCCTTTAACGCTCCTTCAAAAACTTCTTCTAAATTCACTTTCTAAAATTATTAGTTATAAGTTATCAATATAAAGATAATCATAATGTACCATAGGTTTATGACCTTTCTCACCAGCTATTAGTGCAGCTTCACTATGTGATATAGAAACACGTCCAACACCTATACATGCACCTTGCGGAGAAATAATCTCTACTATATCATCTTTCTCAAATTCACCGCTCACTTTGGTAACCCCCACAGGAAGTAGGCTTTTAGCTTGTGAACCTAATAAAGCATCGTAAGCTCCTTGGTTTATATGTAAAGAGCCTTTCTTGAAGCCTTCACTATGTGCTATCCATTTCTTTAATCCTGACACTGGTTTATCAGAAGGCACAAAACGAGTACAAACAACATCTTCGTCAGAAAGCAGTAGTCGTGTTAGGATATTATCCTTCTTGCCATTGGCTATAACTACTTCTATACCCTCTAGAGCGACTTTGCAAGATATACGGCTCTTAGTAAGCATACCCCCTCTACCAAATTGCGACTTCGAGGTGCTTATATAATTTGTAATCTCTGTTTTGTTAGGGATAATCTCACGTACCACCTTTGAATCAGCAGCTGATGGATCTCCATTATATATACCGTCAATATTACTTAAGATTATTAACTTATCAGCATTCATCATCGCCGAGATTAATCCCGACAGTTCATCATTATCCGTAAACATAAGTTCGGTAACAGAAACAGTATCATTTTCATTAACAATAGGCACTACCCCATTCTCTAGCATCACACGCATACATTGCTGCTGATTTAGGTAATGGCGGCGTGTTGAAAGACCGTCCTTAGTTGTAAGAATCTGACCACATACGATACCATATTCTCTAAACAGATTATAGTATTTTTGTATAAGTTTCGTTTGTCCTACAGCCGAATAAAGCTGACGTGCAGATACAGAATCTAATTTTTTACCTACAGAAAGCTCACTTCGTCCAGAAGCTACAGCACCCGACGAAATCATGATAACTTCTATGCCATTTTTATATAACTCAACGACTTGATCTGTAAGTGCTGAAATTCGTGTTGAATCAAGGGTGCCATCTTTACGTGTTAAAACATTACTACCTATCTTAACAACAACTCTATTACATTTTTTATTTCTATTATTAAGCTCTTTCATTTAGAATTAAATCACCTCTTTCTTTAACACTTAAAATTTGACTTATCACTTTCTTACTTAACTTAGCATAGTTAAGTCTCGAATTTAACAAGTTTGAAGAATGTATATCTGTCCCTAGAAAGTTATACGCTGAAGTTTTTAATAAATATTCCGCCTTCTTAGTAACTTCTTTACCGTATACTCCAAATACAGACAATAAATTCATCTGAAATAACACACCCATATTCTTTAACGTTGTATAATCCTTAAGATCCATGTAAATATAGCGTTCAGGATGAGCCAACACCACAAAATATCCTCTTTTGATTATTTCTGATATCATTCCTACTACATCTACAGGAGGCTCAATATATGAGGTCTCAACCAAGATGTGGTCCTCGAACAATGTTAACACATCTCCACTATCAAAATGCTTATAAAAGTCAGCATCTAACATATATTCAGCCGCTAGTGATATCTCTACATTACCTTGATACTCAGATTTAAACTTCTCAAACTCAGCTCTTAAACTATCCGCATTATTTTTAGGGAAATTTTCCATAATATGAGGGGTAAACTTTACTCTTGTCACACCATATTTTTCATATTCTGAAAGTATACTCAATGATTCTTCCATAGTACGAACCCCATCATCAACATCAGGTAAAATATGTGAATGTAAATCTATTAATCCTGTATAAATTCCTGACTCAGGTAACGATTTCTTGCCAATTAAAAAATCAAACATATATAAATTTTATTATTTAACATACTAATAAATAACGTGTATAATTTAATAATGTGCCAATTATACACCCTACAAAGTTACAATTAATTATGAATTATAACAAGATTATAATAAAAATATTACCTGTAAAAAAGTAAAATTATTTTTTACAGTTTTTAGAAGTTCCCTAGAAATAATAACCTAAGTTTATATACACCCCAAACCGCTTACTATAATCTGACCAGTGAGCAGTAAGGCTTAGAGGTCCAAATTTAGAATTATAGGAATATTTAGCACCTATACCCCAAATATTAATATCATTAAATATGTTTTTTATACGATGACTATTTATAGCATAGTCACTCATAACATAAATGTAGCTTCGGTTTTTTATTCTTTGCCTAAGACTCACCCCTACAACAAAAAGAGTATTATCAAATAAATCAGCGTTATTTATCCCCACAAAAGATATTTGTTGAGATAGATACCTGCCATCACGCTCCCCTCCCAAGTAGTTAGCATATACTATAGGAATTTTATCCCCAAATAATAACCTCCCATAAAATGAAGGTTCCATTATTAAGTTATCATAAATAGGAACAGTCCCAGTAAAACTTAAATACAAAGCACTAAAAGGTTTGATATCTCCTTTTAGAGAATTCCAATAATATGAAAAACTATTTTTTGAAAGAACCCCTTTTGTAGGAAAGTAAGCATCGTTTCTGTTATCTATGTCTGCTTTTACAAAAGTACTCAGAACGGTGCGTGTATTCAACATAATAAAATCTTTTTCATCAACATTAATATCCTCTAGATTATTAAGTCTAAAATCTTCTACCTTTAAACCTCCGTATAACCTGTAGTTTCGTTTGTTATTTGTAGAGATGTATAAATCTAACCCATTATATACGAATGTTAAATTATCCGAGGTGCTAGCACGTTTATATATGTTCATATCTGTATAATTAAACCTGTAATTTACACCTAACTGAGTGAAATGACGAGGCGTAAAATAATAGCCAATATTTGCATAAGGATTTATTGAAAGAGCCCCAGAAATATTGTAACTTGAACCGTAAAGATTAGATTGCTTAAAACGGAGACTTAGAAATAAAGAAATAGCTTCCTCAGAGTCATAACGTAATCCGAAACCATAATTATTTGCTTGTTTCTTATTAAAATTTAATTTAAGTATATTCGTATCAAGAGAGTCAACAATATTAAAGGTCACATAAGAGTATACTCCTGTTCCGTATAATTTACCTATAGCTCTATATATAATCTCACTATTTACAAAGCTACTATCTTTTAGTTTAGCCCGCTTTAATGCCCAGTCACATTCTTCCTTATTTAAACCTTCACAGATAATCTTTGAAACATACACATCTGAATTAAATAAATCTATAGTTTCTATGTGCTTAGTATTTTTTGCTTTTACAAGCTGTGCTTTAAGCGCTAGGAGTTCATCTTTTTTTTCTAGAGCAGCTTCATATCCTAAATCTATTATCTTTCTTATATCTTTTTGACTAAAGCTAAATGTGGAGTAATCAGTAAGCTCAGGTGTAATTAATATATCTGTCTTAGATAAATTTTCAATATATAAGTCATTACCCATAAGTCCTATTAGCTGCCCCATCACAGAAGTTACAGACGTAAGTTTATCTTTTGAACTAAGCGGCGACTGTACATCCACACCTATAATAAAATCTACATCTTTTTCTAGTGCTACATTTACAGGGTAGTTATTTACAACTCCGCCATCTACTAATAACATATTATCATATTTCACAGGGGCAAATACCTCAGGTATAGACATGCTAGCTCTAATCGCTAAAGGCAATAAACCCTCTTCTAAAACAACGTACTTGCCAGTTACTATATCTGTTGCTACACAAGCAAAGGGGATGCTAAGTTCACTAAACTGTATTCTCTCAGGAAAACCTACCATAAACATAGAAAACAAATTATATATGTTCTCACCAGAGATAACTCCAGCAGGAAGTCTACTTTTTAGAGCTTTATCTTTATCTCTTTTTATAGATACTTCTATAAGGGTTTTGTTATCTATCTCTTTATCCTTATATACTATATACCTTCTCTCTACCTTGTCACTCATAAGCATATTCCAATCACATCCTGAAATTATGGTATCTAAGTTGTTTGCACTATACCCTAAGGAGTGCATACCTCCAATTACAGCGCCCATACTAGTACCCACAACATAATCTACACTAATGCCTATTTCTTCAAGCAGTTTTATAGCTCCTATGTGAGCTGCACCTTTAGCACCTCCACCGCTTAGTACAAGCCCTACACGCAAAGAATCTGTATTTTGTTGAGCCGAGTAACAGTAGGTATGGTAAAGAGTGACAAAAACAAGTGTTATTAATATTTTATTTCTCATGTTTAAAAGTTCCCTTTAGATTTACAGAGCTATACATTCAAAAACAAAGCCAAAATAATCAAATAGTAAAATGATAAATTTTATATAAAATAAATTAATTTGTATATTTTTTATTATAATTTGTTTAGTTAAATATATTTTCATTACCTTTGACTTACAATTCGTGATAATTTATAGTTAATACTTGAATATGAATAAGAGAAATTTAGTATTGCCTGTTGTTTTAGGCTTAGCAACAACGCTTTACGCTGAGGAAAAAAAAGAAAAAACAAATTTTATAGTTATCTTTTGTGATGACTTAGGCTACGGGGACTTAGCATGTTTTGGCAATCCCTCAATTAAGACTCCCAATCTAGACAAAATGGCTGAGGAAGGACAGCGTTGGAGTAATTTCTATGCTTCAGCATCTGTTTCGTCTCCAAGTAGGGGTGGCTTATTAACGGGAAAATATGGAGTAAGAACAGGTCTTTATGGAAATGACAGACGTGTGTTATTCCCAGACTCACCAGAGGCTATTTCTTCGTCTGATAACCATACAACCATGGCTAACATATTCCAAAATGAGGGTTATACTACAGCCTGTGTAGGCAAGTGGCACTTAGGACATAAACCTGAGGATATGCCTTTAGAATATGGATTTGACAAATATTATGGCATTCCTTATTCTAACGATATGAGTTTGGCAGCTCTTGAGACTTTGGGTGATAATGGATATAACTTCCCTTTACCTTTCTATAATCAAGATAAAGTTATAGAAATCGAACCAGACCAGTCACAATTCACAAAACGCTTAACAGACTATTCTGTTTCTTTTATTAAAGAAAATAAAGACAAGCCTTTCTTTTTGTATTTAGCTCATATTATGACTCACGTTCCTATTTATTCTTCTAAGCAATTTGATGGTAAATCAAAAAGAGGACCTTACGGAGATGCTGTTGAGGAACTAGACTGGAGTCTAGGTGAGATTATGAAAACACTTAGAAAACAAGGCTTAGACGAAAATACAGTAGTAATTTTCACATCTGATAATGGACCATGGTTAATCCAAAAAGAAATGGGTGGCTCAGCAGGTCCTTTCAGAGATGGTAAGAGTACTATGTACGAAGGAGGCTTCAAAATCCCTACTATCTTCTGGGGTCAAGGAGTAAAGTCTGACCATGTCGTAAAAATGGGTAGCACTCTAGATATTCTTCCTACTTTATGTGATTATGCTAATATTAAGTTAGATAAAAATGAAGAATATGACGGTGTTAGCTTAAGAAAAGTATTGGAAGGTAAAGATGACACTCCTCGTGATATTTTCTATTACTACAAAGGAAGTCAAATTTTTGCAGTACGTAAAGGTTCTTACAAGCTATTTGTTAAAACAGAGCGTTCTTACATGATGAACAACTACAATTTCAAAGAACCACCTTTGTTATATAATATAGACCAAGATGCTTCTGAGAAACATGATATTTATGATAAACACCCTGAGATTGTAAAAGAGCTAGAAGAACTTATAGCTAAAAGGCAAGCTGAGGTTGTTCCTGTAAGATCTATTTTTGATCAACCTCTTATTCCTAAAGAAGAAGTTGATGCATACATAAATAGTTTAATGAAATAATATGCTTATAAAATGCAAGATTTTGAATTACAAACTTCAAAATCTTGCATTTTTAGGAACTCCACAAATTCATTCCTGTCATTTGATTTAGAAGTTCTCTAAGAGCTTTTTAAAAATAAACTTAAAATTATATGAAAAAAATTACTTTTTTAATGTTTGCATTATTAACGTCTAGTATGTTATATGCAACAGGTAGTTCTCCTAAATGGATGAGCTATCCCCGTATCTCTCCCGATGGTAAAACAATAGCCTTTGGTTATAAAGGAGATATATTTACAGTACCTGTAGATGGCGGTCGTGCTACTCAGCTGACAACAAACCCTGCTCACGACTCTCGTCCAATTTGGAGCTTAGATGGCACTAAAATAGCTTTCTCGTCTAATAGAGAAGGTAATTTCGACATTTACCTAGTCGACAAAGATGGTGGTAGCCCAAAACAGCTAACAACACACTCAGCTAATGAGTATGCGGAGACTTTCTTAGATAATAATACAGTTCTTTATATCTCGAATATTCAATTTGACTCAGAAAGTGGACAGTTTCCTTCACCTCACCTATCTCAAGTGTATTCAGTCTCAACAAATGGGGGACGCCCAACAATGTTTTCTTCACTTACTATGGAGACTCTTTCTATAAACGAAAAGGGAGACCTATTATACCAAGACAAAAAAGGCTATGAAGATACTTTCCGTAAACACCATACCTCAGCTATAACACGCGATATATGGATTACTCAAGCTAAAAACACAAATAGAACATATAAAAAATTAACTTCTTTTAATGGAGAAGATAGAAATCCTGTATGGGACGCAAAAGGTGAAAACTTCTTCTATCTAAGCGAAGCTGACGGCAGCTATAATATTTATAAAAGATCTGTCAGCTCAGATGCTACTAAACAATTAACAAAATTTAAAAATAACCCTATACGTAACTTGTCAGCTTCTAAAGACAACACCTTATGTTTTACATTCGATGGAGATATCTATACCCTAAAAGAAGGTGCTTCACCTAAAAAATTAAACGTACAGGTTGTTACAGATGTTACAGATAAAACAGAAGTAAGAAAAACGCTAACATCGGGTGCTACAAGCATAGCTGTATCAGAAAAAGGTAAAGAAATAGCATTCATTCTTAATGGTGATATATTCGTAACTACTGAAGATTATGAAACTACTAGAAATATTACTAACACCTCAGAACAAGAACGAAATATAGATTTCTCACCTGATGGACGTACTTTAGTATACTCTTCTGAAAGAAACGGCATTTGGGGCATCTATAAAGTTGAACTTACTAACAAAGACGACAAGAATTTTATCTATAGCGAGCAATTTACCGAAACTCCTCTTATCGTTTCAAAAGAAGCATGTTTCCAACCTAAATTTTCGCCTGATGGTAAGAAAATAGCCTTTCTTGCTAATCGTACTGAGCTACGCATCTATGATATAGAAACAAAAAAAATCAATGTAGCCTTAGAGGAGAAATACAACTATTCATATACTGATGGAGATCAATCTTTCAGCTGGTCACCAGATAGCAAGTGGTTATTAACAAAATACATAGGCATAGGCGGATGGCATAATGTAGACATCGTTTTAGTAAAAGCTGACGGAACAGAGCTAGTTAACTTAACAGAAAGCGGATATTCTGATTCTTCGCCACGTTGGGTACTAGATGGGAAAGCTATGATATGGAAGTCTGACCGCGCAGGATTTAGAAGCCACGGTAGCTGGGGAGCACAAAGTGACCTTTATATAATGTTCTTTGATGCTATTGCTTATGACAAATTTAAAATGAATAAAGAAGAGCTATCTTTACTTAAAGGCGACGATAATAAAGCAGACTCTTTAGATAATGCTAAAAAAGAAATAGAACCTTTAACTTTTGATCTTGAAAACAGAAAAGACAGAATTGTGAGACTTACATCAAATTCGTCAGATCTTTTTGCAGGCTTACTAAACAAAGAAGGAACAAAATTATTCTATTTATCAAAATTTGAAAAAGGCTTTGATTTATGGCAAATAGATTTTATGGATAAGTCAACAAAACTTATATCTAAAGGTGTGGGTGCAGGTGAATTGATTCCTAGTGAAAATCTTGAATCTTTCTATATTCTTTCAAATGGCATAAAACGCGTAGACTTTAAAGATGGTAAAACAAAAGACATAAAATATAAAGCTGAATTTACTTACCGTCCTTATGCTGAACGTGAATATATCTTTGAACACGCATGGCAACAAGTGAAAGACAAATTCTATGTTAAAGACTTACACAATGTTGATTGGGGAATGTATAGAGAAACTTATGAGAAATTCTTACCTCATATCAACAATAATTTTGACTTCCAAGAAATGCTTTCTGAGTTGTTAGGTGAACTAAATGGGTCGCACACAGGAGCTCGTTATGCTCCAGAACCTCCTGCATATCCTACAGCAGCTCTAGGGGCATTCTATGATGAATCTTACGACAAAGATGGACTAAAAATCAAAGAAGTTATCGCTCAAGGACCTTTGACAGTTGCTAATTCAAAAATTGAGGCAGGATGCATAATCGAAAAAATTGACGGTGAATTAATCGAAAAGGGCAAGGATTATTTCCCTTTACTAAAAGGTAAAGCAGCAAAGAAAACTACTCTTACTGTATATAATCCTACTACTAAAGAACGATTTGAACAAAGCGTAAAACCTATCACCTATGATGATCAAGTGTTGTTGCTTTATAAACGATGGGTTAAACAACGCAAAGATATGACTGACAAATTGTCTAATGGAAAAGTTGGCTATGTTCACGTCAAAGGTATGAATAGCGAAAGTTTTAGAGAAGTATATTCTGAAATCTTAGGAGAACACCGCAATAAGCAAGCTGTATTAGTCGATATAAGACATAATGGTGGTGGATGGTTACATAACGACCTAGCAATTTTACTTAGCGGTAAAGAATATAACCGTTATGTTCCGCGAGGTCAATATATAGGTAGCGATCCTTTCACAAGTTGGTTTAAACCATCAGCTGTTTTAGTATGTGAAAACTGTTACTCTAATGCTCACGGTTTCCCATTTATGTACAAATACTTGAATATAGGTAAACTAGTAGGTACACCAGTTGCAGGTACAATGACAGCCGTATGGTGGGAAAAACAAATAGACCCTACTTTGATATTTGGTATTCCTCAAACAGCAGTACGAGATATGGATGGCAACTATCTAGAAAACCAAGAGCTAATGCCTGATATAGAGGTTTATATAAGTCCTGAAAATTTATTAAAAGATGTTGACACTCAACTTCAAGCTGGTGTGAAACACCTATTAGAAGAAAGCAAATAACTGTAGAGGGGCTCTAGAAACTGGGTTTATTCGATTTAAAATCGTTAAAATTCAGTTTCTAGAAGTGCCCTCTTAATGGGGTTATTCTCATACTAAAAAACATGCTAAAGCAATTTAGCACGTTTTTTTTTAGCGGCGTATTGTAAAGATAATTATCTTTGTATTTTAAAATAAAATATTAAAATGAAATTAGCACTTATAGAGATAACAAACATGGAGTTTCATGCTTTCCATGGCTGTTATAAGGAAGAGAAAATTGTTGGCAATAAATTTGTTGTTGACTTTGAATACGAATGTGACGTTGAGTATGCTGCAAAACATGATTCTATACAAGATACCATTAGTTATTTGGAGGTTTACCAACTAATAAAGGAACAAATAATGATAGGTTCAGATATTCTTGAAAATGTCGCGGAACGCGCTTTAGATAGTGTAGTATCAAAATACGATAAAATCGAGACAGCCAAAATAAAAGTTTCCAAACTGTCACCACCTCTAGGAGGCTATGTAGAACGTGTTTCTGTAACTTTAAGATATACAAAATAATGAATTTCAATTAGTTACATAACTATTTGGATTGTAATTATTTGTGATTTTAAGCTCTTTTTTCTTTTATTTTTATTAATTTAAAAGTATCTTTGTAGGGTAGTTAACCTTTACAGATACTTTCTGTTTAGACTACAAACTAAAAAATAATATAAAACTTCTTTAATTATGAAAGATTATTCTTTTGAAGAAATTGTAAAAGCCACTTCAGAATATTTTGGTGGTGATGATTTAGCGTCTACAGTTTGGGCTAGTAAATATGCCCTTAAAGACTCTGCTGGGTACATATACGAAAAAACGCCTGCTGATATGCACAGACGTATATCTTCAGAAATGGCGCGTATTGAGAATAAGTATAAAAACCCTATGTCAGAAGATGAAGTCTTTGATTTAATAGATCGTTTTAAATATATAATTCCTCAGGGTAGCCCTATGACAGGTATAGGTAATAAGCTACAAGTAGCTTCTTTATCTAACTGTTTTGTGATAGGTCACCAAAACCCTGCCGATTCTTATGGTGGTATTATAAGAATTGATGAGGAGCAAGTACAACTTATGAAACGTCGAGGCGGAGTAGGACACGACTTGTCTCACTTACGTCCTGCGGGAACTCCTGTATTAAATAGCGCTTTAACATCTACAGGTATAGTACCTTTTATGGAGCGTTATTCTAACTCGACTCGTGAGGTTGCTCAAGATGGTCGTCGTGGTGCTTTAATGCTTTCACTACCAATAAAACACCCAGATGCAGAAGGGTTTATAGATGCAAAAGTAGATACAGGCAAGGTTACAGGTGCTAATATTTCTATTAAACTTGATGATGAGTTTATGAAAGCTGCTATAGCTGGTGAGCCTTATGTTCAACAGTTTCCTATAGATGCTGAAAATCCTGATATAGTTCATAGAGTTGATGCTAAGAAGCTATGGAAAAAGATAGTACACAATGCTTGGAAATCTGCTGAGCCAGGTATACTATTCTGGGATACAGTTATCCGTGAGAGTGTGCCTGACTGTTATAGTGATTTAGGCTTTAAAACAGTAAGTACGAACCCTTGTGGTGAGATACCCCTATGTCCTTATGACAGTTGTAGATTATTAGCAATCAATCTGTTTGGCTATGTGGACAATCCTTTTACTAGTGAAGCAAAGTTTAATTTTGATAAATTCAAATTACACGTATCTAAAGCTATGCGTATGATGGATGATATCATTGACTTAGAGCTAGAAAAGATAGATGCTATCATAGCAAAAATCACTTCTGATCCAGAGGACGCTGATATCCGTAGTGTTGAACATAACCTATGGTTAAAAATCAAAGATAAAGCCTTAGAAGGTCGTCGTACAGGTTTAGGTATTACTGCTGAGGGCGATATGCTTGCTGCTTTAGGTTTAAGATATGGTAGTGAGGAAGCTATAAATTTTGCAGTTACAGTTCAGAAAACTTTAGCTATAGAGGCTTACCGCACATCTGTGGAGTTAGCAAAAGAGAGAGGTGCTTTCACTATATATGATGCTAAACGTGAGGAAAACAACCCTATGATTCTTCGTATCAAAGAAAATGATGAAGAGTTATACGCCGATATGGTTAAATACGGAAGACGTAATATAGCTATGTTGACAATTGCCCCTACAGGCACTACAAGTCTTATGAGTCAAACTACTTCAGGTATAGAACCTGTATTCTTACCATTCTATAAACGTCGTCGCAAGGTTAACCCAAATGACAAGTCTGTGAATGTTTCGTTTACAGATGAAGTTGGAGATTCTTGGGAAGAATACTTTGTGTTCCACCATAATTTTATCCTTTGGGCTACTATAAACGGTTATACTAAGGAGCAGTTACATGCTATGACCACTGATGAGATTAATGCTTTAGTTGAAAAAAGCCCTTACTACAAGGCTACATCTAATGATATAGACTGGATTAGCAAAGTCAAGATGCAAGGAGCTATGCAAAAATGGGTAGACCATTCAATTTCTGTCACAGTAAACCTTCCTAAAGAAGCCACTGAAGAGCTTGTAGCTCAGGTATATCAAAAAGCA
>JAWXTP010000024.1:0-30434 GCA_044433415.1 Rikenellaceae bacterium | reverse complement strand
TGTTAGGTGTTAGGTGTTAGGTGTTCTCGTTATTAATCATTTAGTCCGAATTGAACCCTGTTTGTCGTTATTAATTATTGATGCTGAGAAAAACTTTGTTACCTCTTTAGAAACCAGTTAGATAACGAGACGACCTACTGTAGGGGCAGCCTTTATGCCTGCCCACGTATAAGGCGCTCGTCGCCGCAGAAAATTAATTTGTATACACCATTGATAATATAACAAACTAGTACGGCACGGAGTGCCGTACAATGTGGGCAGGCATAAAGGCTGCCCCTACAAAAGATCGTCTCGTTATCAATCATTTATTCCGAATTGAACCCTGTTTGTCGTAATTCATCATTAACCATTAATCATTAATGATGGGTCATTCATCATTTACTTGTGACGTTTAGCAAGTTCTTTTTCTATGTCAGCAATAGAAAAGCCTTTAGAGATTAATAACACTTGTAGGTGGTAGATTAAATCTGAGGCTTCATATATGAAACGTTCGTCGTTGCAGTCTACAGCTTCAATGACAGTTTCAACGGCTTCTTCACCGACTTTTTGAGCCATTTTGTTAACACCTTTTTCAAAAAGGTAGGTTGTGTAAGAACCTTCGGGCATATCTGCTTTACGTTGTTGGATGACAGTTTCGAGTTTACGGATAAATCCTTCTGTCTTATTGTCGTTGAAACAACTTATAGACCCTGTGTGGCAAGTAGCACCTACAGGAGTTACACGAATTAATAAAGTGTCGTTGTCACAGTCGGCTTCTATAGATTTTATGTTTAAGAAGTTACCCGATGTTTCACCCTTAGTCCAAAGACGTTGCTTAGTGCGGCTAAAGAAAGTTACTACACCCTCTTTTTTGCTTTTCTCATAAGCCTCAGGGTTCATATATCCTAACATTAAAACTTTTAATGTAGCATCGTCTTGGATAATTACAGGCAATAAACCATCGCCATTTTTATTGAAATCTAAAGTTTCCATTATTTTCTTACTTTTATATTGTTTTTTATTAAGTATTCTTTTAAGTCCTTGATAGGTACTTCGTTATAGTGAAAGATAGAGGCCGCAAGAGCTGCATCAGCTACACCCTCCTCAAGAACATCTTTTATGTGTTCCATGTTTCCTGCACCACCCGAGGCAATGATAGGAATAGACAACATAGAAGATAGCTTTCTGTAGGTGTCACACGCAAAACCTGCCTTTGTGCCATCGTGATTCATAGAAGTAAATAATATCTCACCTGCTCCTAATCTTTCAGCTTCTTTAGCCCAAGAAAATAGCTCTTTGTCGCTCATTTTCTTACCTCCATGTGTTGTAACATGCCAAATGCCATCATCACACAGTTTGGCATCTATAGCCACAACGACAGCCTGTCTACCAAACTTAGCAGCTATCTCAGAGATAAGCTGAGGGTTAAAAACTGCGGCGCTATTTATGCTAACTTTGTCAGCTCCAGCATTGAAAAGTGCAGCTGCATTTTCTAAAGAGGATATGCCTCCACCTACAGTAAAGGGAATGTTAAGATTTGCGGCTATCTTAGAAACTAACTCTTTGAAAGTAGCTCTCTCCTCTTGTGTAGCGCTAATATCTAAGTATACCAACTCGTCAGCACCTTCTTCTGAGTAGCGCTTACCTAACTCTACAGGGTCACCAACTTCTTTAAGTCCGACAAAATTTATACCTTTTACTGTAGCCCCATTTTTAATGTCTAAACAGGGTACTATTCTTTTTGCAACCATTCTTCTATCTGTTTAATGCTGATAAAATTCTCATATATAGCCTTACCTACAATTACAGAACGTAGGTGCATATCGTTTAGTTTTATGATATCTTCAAAACAGCTAATGCCACCGCTTACTGTAATGTCTATATCAGTGTAACTCGCTTGTAGAGATTCATAAAGTGAGAAGTTAGGACCTTGTAACATGCCATCTTTAGAGATGTCAGTACAGATAACTCTTTTAAGTCCATAAGCCTTAAATTGATTTATGATATCCTCCACACTTACAGTAGAGCCTTCTAACCAACCGTTTATCGCTACATTGCCATTTTTGATGTCTGCACCAAGTATCACGCCTTCACCATATTTCTCTAACCAGCTAGTAAAAGTGTCAGGAGCAGTAATTGCTATGCTTCCGCAGATTGCATACGTAACCCCAGCATCAAAAACACTACTTATAGCGTTGTCATTTTTAATGCCCCCACCAAATTGTACTTTAAGGTCACAGCAGTTTGTGATTCTCTCTACTACCTTAAGGTTTTGAGGTTCAGATTTTTTGGCTCCGTCAAGGTCTACAATGTGTAAACGCTTAAGACCTATGCCCTCATACATCTTAGCGACCTCTAGAGGGTCTTTGTAGTAGCTTTTCTTTTGGTTATAGTCTCCTTGTGATAGACGAACACACTCACCGTCTATTATATCTATTGCTGGTATTATTTCTATCATAGTTCAATGAAGTTTTTAAGTATTTTCTCGCCTATAAGACCACTTTTCTCAGGGTGGAATTGGCAACCATAAAAGTTATCTTTCTGTAAAGCTCCGCTGAAAGGTCTTCCGTGCATGGATTTACAAATAGTATATTCATTTACTTCGGCAGCGAAAGAGTGTACGTAGTATACAAATTCGCCTTCCTCTATTCCTTTAAAAAGAGGAGATTTAGGTTCTAGCATCTCACACCAACCTATATTAGGGACTTTGTTTAGTCCGTCATATTCTAAAAGCTGAACTTTATTTGGAAGTATGCCTAGGCATTCAGTATCACCTTCTTCTGATGAAGCACATAGTAGCTGCATGCCTAAACAAATACCTAAGAAAGGTTGAGTAACTTCTTTTATTGTGTCAACAAGGTTTTTTGCGCGGAGTTGAGCCATCGCATACGATGCATCACCAACCCCTGGGAATAACACCTTGTCAGCTTTTAGTATTTCTTCTCTGCTGTCCGTGATAATATATTCTGCACCAAGTCGCTTAAGAGCGTTTTCTACAGAAAGTATATTACCTGCGTTATAATCTATAATTGCTATCATAAAACTCCTTTGCTTGAAGGTAAACTGTATTTAAAAATATCTCTTTTTGAAGCGCATTTTAAAGCTCTTGCAAAAGCCTTAAAGACCCCCTCGATTTTGTGGTGTTCGTTTTTGCCTTTTGCTACAATATGTAGGTTAACCTCAGCATTTTGTGCAAAACTTTTGAAGAAGTGCTCAAACATTTCTGTAGGTACATCACCTATCATCTCTCTAGTGAATTCTACATCCCAAGTGTAGTCAAATCTACCACCTAAATCTATTGTTACAAAAGCATCACATTCGTCCATAGGAAGTACAAAGCCATAACGCTCAATAGAAATACGATCTCCAAGTGCTTGTTTGAAAGCCTTACCAAAAACGATACCTATATCCTCTATGGTGTGGTGTTCATCTACTTGTAAGTCGCCTTTAGCCTCTAAGTTTACAGTAAATCCTCCGTGGTGTACAATCTGATCTAGCATGTGGTCAAAGAAGTTAAGTCCACTTTTAATGCTGCTAGAACCCTTACCATCAAGGTCTATAGTAAGAGCTATATCGGTTTCTTTTGTAGCTCTGTTTATTGTTGCAACACGTGAGCCAAAGCGTAAGAACTCAAATATCTCAAACCAGTCATCACTTTCAAGAGCGCTAATTTCGCTAAAACCCTCTTTTGTAGCAAGCATTTGTTTACCTTCTTCTAAAGGGCGGAAAAGAATAGCCTGAGAACCTAGGTTTTTAGCTAGCTCAACATCTGTTAGTCGGTCGCCTATGACATAAGAATTTGCAAGGTCGTATTCTCCTGTCAAGTATTTTGTTAACATACCTGTGCGCGGTTTTCTATTTTCTGAGTTATCCTCTTCGAAAGAGTCATCAATAAAAATCTCGTCAAAGGTAACACCCTCACCCTCAAGTATGGATAACATCTTGTTTTGAGGTAGCAGGAAGTCTTCCTCAGGGAAAGATTCTGTGCCTCTACCGTCTTGATTAGATACCATTACTAGCTCAAAATCTAAAGCTGAAATCATGCGTAAAGCCGTGATTGCACCTTTGCAAAATTCTAGTTTTTCAAGAGTGTCTACTTGGAAATCTACAGGTGGCTCTTTTATAATTGTGCCGTCTCTATCTATAAAAAGTGCTTTCTTCATACTCTAGTTTTTAAAATTGTTAGAAGTTTCTTGTTTTCCTCAGGTGTTCCTATAGTTATACGTAAGGTGTCGCTACAGCCAAAAACTCGTGAGCGGTTACGTACAATGATTTTCTCATTTATTAAGAACTCATATAATCCGTCAGCGTTCTTTGTTTTTACAAGTACAAAGTTAGCATCTGTTTTATATATCTTCTTAATGTAGTCTATGTTTTGAAGCTCAGCAATAAAAGCATCTCTTTCTTTTATTATTTCCGCTAGTTCAGACTGTTTGTCCGCGCGTTTTGCAGTTAGCTCATTAAGGACTATTTGTTGAGTAGAGCAGTTTATGTTATAAGGATATTTCACCTTGTTCATAAAGTCTATAATCTCAGCAGAAGCGTAAGCCATACCTACACGTAAACCTGCTAAACCCCATGCCTTAGAAAGAGTTTGAAGGACTATAAGGTTAGGATATTTAGATAGTTCAGGTACATAGCCTTCGTCTTCACTAAAGTCTATATAAGCCTCATCAATAACAACAATACCATCAAAAGAAGTGATAACTTTGTTTACCTCCTTGCGGTTTAGTAGGTTACCAGAAGGATTGTTAGGAGAACATAAGAAAATAACCTTAGTCTCTGGGGTCACAGCTTTAAGTAGGTCTTCTGCAATAAGTTCATAGTCAGCGCTTAATGCTGCTTCGGTGAATTTCACATCGTTTATCTTAGCACAAACAGAATACATCCCATAGCTAGGCTTAATAATTAAAGCCTCGTCAATTTTTGGCTCACAGAAAATACGAAAAACAAGGTCTATAGCTTCATCTGAGCCATTACCTAAGAAAAGATTTTCTGTAGAGACCTTTTTAATCTCAGAAATCACCTTTTTAAGTTCCTTTTGGTGAGGATCTGGATATCTGTTGTAGTTGTTATCGTAAGGATTTTCATTAGCATCTAAGTAGATACCTATCTCTCCTTGATACTCGTCTCTAGCAGTAGAATAAGGAGCTAGAGAAAGTATATTTGGTCTTATATATTTTGTTATATCCATTTTTTTTAAGTCCTTTAAATCTAGTTATTTTCTGCGTATAATTACTGCATTAGCGTGAGCTGTTAAACCCTCATGCTGAGCCATAGTGATAACACAGTCAGCGATAGAGTTTAGACCCTCCTTGCTAAGTTTCTGGTAAGTGATATATTTTGAGAAGCTATCTACATTCACACCACTAAAGCTTTTTGCCCATGCTGAAGTTGGGAGAGTGTGGTTAGTGCCTGAGGCATAGTCACCTACACTTTCAGGAGAGTAGTTTCCTATGAAGATGCTACCTGCATTTGTTACGCTAAAAGAGAAATCATCTGCATCACTAGTTGAAACAATAAGGTGCTCGGGGGCATAGTAATCAACCATCTCTAAAATTTTCTTTTTGTCACTTTCAACTATGATAGTACAGTTATTTAGAGATAATTCTATGATTTCATTACGGCTTAGAGTCTTTGTTTGTGCTAAGACCTCCGCGGCTACTTGCTCAGCAATCTCTTGGCTAGTGACAACAGCGATAGCCTGAGAATCAGCTCCATGCTCTAGTTGAGAAAGTATATCAGAAGCAACAAAAGAAGCCTCTGCACTTTCATCAGCTATAACCATAACCTCAGAAGGACCAGCTGGCATGTCTATAGCTACAGTGTCACAAGAGACTATCTGTTTAGCATAAGTCACATATCTATTACCTGGGCCAAAGATTTTGTTTACTCCCTCTATGGTCTCACTACCGTAAGCCATAGCACCAACAGCAATAGCGCCACCTAGCTTGTATATTTTTGACACTCCACAAAGTTGAGCTACATATAATATCTCGTCGGCTATCTTGCCTTCTTTGTTGGCTGGACTACACATGATAACTTCGCTGCAACCTGCGATTTTTGCAGGAAGGGCACACATCAAAACTGTAGAGAAAAGAGGAGCGCTACCAGCAGGTATGTATAATCCCACTCTAGGAATAGCAACTCTTCTTTGGCGTACTTCTACACCGTTCATAGTTTCAACATATACTTCCTTGCGAAGCTGAGCAGAGTGGAATTTCTCTATATTATCTCTTGCAAGACTTATAGCCGCCTTAAATTCATCACTTAGAGCGTTTGTTGCAGCTTCTATTTCTGCTTCTGTAACAAGTACATTTTCAGCAGTTAAGTTGTTTTTATCTATGGCTTGCGAAAGAGAAAATATAGCCTCATCGCCCTCAGCTTTTATCTTAGAAAGTATGTTTTCTACTCTTTCTTTTATCTCATTGTTGTTATCAGTAGGGCGAGCGAAAACAGTTTTCCACGCGACCTTACTCACATTACTTAGTATATTCATTATGGTATCATTTTCTCTAATGAAAGCACAAGAATATCTTCAGCTCCCAGTTCTTTTAATTTTCCTATCATATCCCAAAGTAAATTTTCGTCTACAACAGCATGGATAGAACTCCAATTTTTATTTGCTAGAGGAAGTAGAGTAGGGCTTTTCATACCTGGAAGGATTTCTAGAACTTCATCAATTTTAGAGTTTTCAACATTTAAAAGAACATATTTTTTACCTTTACTTCTTTCTATAGATTCAAAACGGAAGATAAGTTGATTTACTAGCTCCATTTTCTCAGGAGTTAGGTTAGGATTTGCAACTAACACAGCCTCAGAATAGAATGCTTTAACAACTTCTTTAAGTCCGTTAGAAACAAGAGTACCGCCACTACTTACTATGTCAAAAATAGCGTCAGCGATATTTACAGCAGGAGCAATTTCTACACTACCTGCAATTTCTTCTATAGTAGCGTTGATGTTGTTCTCAGCGAAGAATTTTTTTAGAATATTAGGGTAAGAAGTTGCTATTCTTTTGTTGTTGAAATATTCTAAAGAGCCGTATTTGTCAGCTTTAGGAATAGCTAAAGAGATGCGGCATTTTCCGAAACCTAATTTGTGAAGACTGTTCACGATAGCTCCTTTTTCAGCGACTTCATTTTTACCTACGATACCTATATCTGCTACACCAGCAGCTACTGCCGCAGGGATATCATCATCTCTAAGGTAAAGAACCTCTAAAGGAAAGTTTTCAGCGTGGCTAAGTAATTTTCTTTTACTAGCTTCAATTTTAATACCTGCTTCTTTAAAAATGTCAAGGCTGTCTTCATTAAGTCTGCCTTTGGCTTGTAGTGCTACTCTAATCATTATTTTTATTATTTTAAATATTATCTATTAATGCAACAAAGGGGTCTATCTTTAGTAAGATAAGCCCCTTTGTAAATATATTAAACTCTTTATGAATAACCTAATATACGCATACACCAAAACGACATATCTCCTGAGTGAAGAAATGATGAGAATGATGTAGATGATGTGTATTATTAAAATTATTCATAGCTTAAATTGCTTGTAAAAAAGTTTGTTACGTATGTGAAAAAGAAACTTAAAGTTGTAAATTCCATGTACTAACATTGGCAAAGTTAGTAAAAAAAATACTACTTCAAAGTTTTTTCTATAGTTTGTTACATTTTTAACAAAAAATTAACCTTTTCGTAAATATAAAACGCGTTTTGTGTCAAAATATTCTTCGTTGAAGTAATTTTTTATATCAAAAACTGTTTTTTTGCATATACCCTTTACGCCTTTTGTGCCTTCAGTAATTTCTTCGGCTAAGTCTCCTCCCTTAAGATAAAGCACTCCATTGAAGCCACCGCCTTTAATTTTTTTCCAGCACCATCCTAAGAAAGGTTTAAGGTCTGTAACAGCTCTTGAAACTACATAATCTACCTTAAAGTCAAGAGATTCAACACGTGCATGATACGCTTCAACATTTTTCAAACCTAAACCCTGAGCCACATTTTCTACAACTTTAATTTTTTTGCCTATAGAGTCAACTAGCTTAAATTGAACATCTGGAAACATAATAGCAAGAGGTATGCCAGGAAATCCGCCTCCACAGCCTACGTCCATAACCACAGAGCCACTTTCGAAAGTGTGTATGCGCGCAATGGCAAGAGAGTGAAGGATATGGTGAGTGTAAAGGTTATCCATATCTTTACGTGATATGACATTGATTCTTTCGTTCCAGTATCTGTACAATTCGTCTAAAGCATCAAATTGTCTAATCTGCTCTTCTGTTAAATTGTTAAAATATTTGGCTATAACAGCATTCATTAATTATCTTGTTTTATTTGTTTATTCTTCTGTAGATTCTGCAACTGCTTCTGTTTTTGGAGCATCTTTACCTTTGTCCTTAGAATTAGAGTTCTCTAGAGTAGCAATAACTTTAGTTTCTACTTCATTGCGTAATTCGTCATCTTCCTCTAGTAGAGCTTTCAGCTTATCACGTCCTTGACCTAGCTTGCGCTCACCGTAAGAGAACCATGAACCGCTTTTCTTGATAATGTTGTAATCAACAGCGAGATCCATAATTTCACCTAGACGAGAGATACCCTCACCATAGATAATATCAAATTCAGCACGTTTGAAAGGAGGTGCCACTTTGTTTTTAACAACCTTTACCTTAGCGTGAGAACCAAATTGGTCGTCTCCATCTTTTAGTGAAGTGCCTTTTCTGATATCTATACGTACTGAGGCATAGAATTTAAGAGCATTACCGCCTGTAGTAGTTTCTGGGCTACCATAAGAGATACCTATCTTGTCACGTAATTGGTTGATAAAAATACATATAGTGTTTGTTTTACTAATTACACCTGTTAGTTTTCTAAGAGCTTGTGACATAAGTCGAGCTTGTAGAGCCATCTTAGCTTCACCCATATCGCCTTCAATTTCAGCTTTAGGAGTAAGAGCAGCAACAGAGTCAATAACTACTATATCTACAGCGCTAGAGCGTATTAGCTGTTCAGCTATTTCTAGGGCTTGTTCACCATTATCTGGTTGTGCGATAAGAAGATTGTCTATATCAACACCTAGTTTCTCAGCATAAAAACGATCAAAAGCATGTTCAGCATCAATAATAGCTGCTATACCGCCTTGTTTTTGAGCCTCAGCTACAGCATGAATTGCAAGAGTTGTTTTACCTGATGATTCAGGTCCATAAATCTCAATAATTCTACCTTTAGGATAACCACCTACACCTAGGGCGTAGTCTAAAGTGATAGAACCCGATGGAATAACAGGGATGGTTTTATCAACAGTTTGGTCTCCCATGCGCATAATAGCACCCTTGCCATAATCTTTTCTTATTTTATCCATTGCAGCTGCTAGGACTTTCATCTTTTCTGAAGCAACGTTGTCTTCTCCAGCTTTTGTTGCAGCTTTCTTTTTTAATTCTGCCATTAGTTTTATGTATGTTTTATATTATTATAGTTGTAAAGATTCTAAGATTTGTTCAAAATGAACCTTTGTTTTTACTTTGTCGAATATGTTAGTGATTTTACCATCTTCTATAATAAAGGTAGTTCTTACTATACCCATGTATTCCTTGCCCATCATTTTTTTAAGAGCCCAAACACCATATTTCTCAGCAATTGAGTGGTCTTCATCAGCGACAAGATCAAAATTTAGATTTTGTTTTTCTATGAAGTTAAGGTGTCTTTTTATGCTATCAGGACTTACTCCTAAGACCTCAAAACCTAGGTTTTTTAGCTCCTCACGTCCATCTCTAAGAGAGCATGCCTGAGCAGTACATCCAGGGGTGCTGTCTTTAGGATAAAAGTAAAGTATCAGTTTTTTATCGCTATAGTCAGAAAGAGTAACTTCTCTTCCATCTTGTAATGTTCCTTTGAAATCTGGTGCGGAATCACCAACTTTTAATTTTCCCATTGTTTTAAAATAAACTTTTAGAAACTCTATTTTTTGTATTTTTCAATTAAATCAGCTATTATTTCCTCTGTAAGTTCATGACCAGGTAGAAGAGGGAAACCTTCCCAGATAACCTTTTTATCAGGAGTCATAAGTATAGCGTGAGGAACACCCTGAACATTAACCTTAGTTTTTGTAAGAGCTCTAGTATCTATAGCGTTGTAATATTCTATTTTAGGGTTAACCATAAGAGAAACTTTCTCGGCTTTTTCATCAGAAATACACATCACCACTAAATCATCAGCAAATTTTTCATGCCATGCGTTTAGTTTTGGGATAGCTTTACGACAAGGTCCACACCAAGTAGCCCAGAACTCTACTAATATAAATTTACCGTCAAAGTTAGGTTCTTCACTTAACCATTGTTCGACTTGAATTTCAGGAGCTGTTTCGTTAAGGAAAGAGTCTGCCCATATGTTCTTTCCATTGTTACTTTCTTGTGCATTTAAAGACTGTACAGAAAATGCAGCTGCAATAATTAGCAATAATAAATTTCTCATAATATTTATTCAATTTGTTTATTAATAATAAATCTTTTGTAATAGGAAAGTAGTATAGTTGTCATAGGTAGAGCGATAATCATACCTATAACTCCTAGTAATACGCCCCATACCGACAAAGATAATAAAATAATTGCAGGATTCAAACCCGTAACATTACCCATTATGCGCGGAACAATAAAAGCGTCTTGTATAATCTGCACTATCGCTAACACAAGTAGCATTAAACCGAAAAACATAAAGAAATTATTTCCTGTAGAAGCACATTTCATAAGTGCCATTAATGCCATTGGTACTATACCTACAATTTGAAGGTAGGGTACCATGTTTAGTAGTCCTATGAATAAACCAAGAGGAATAGCTAGTGGTACACCAATTATTGAAAAGCCTATGGAAAGTAATACTCCAACAAGTAGGGCAACTATGGATTGGCCTCTAAAATATCTATTCATATTAACTTTAACATCGTCTAAAACAATGATGACCTTTTCTCTATATTTGATAGGGATAAGTCCTATTGCTCCTAGTGTTATTCTGTCAAAATCTAGAAGTATAAATATTAGATAAAGGAAGGTTGCAAAAGATGTTAATATTCCTAGTACTATTGAATATGAACCTTTAAATACTTCACCTGTTATTTTTAATGCTAGTGAAGAAAGAGATGTCAATTTGCTTAATCCTAAGTTTTTATAAGTTTCGTTTTCACGGAAATATTCAGTGACATAGTCTTGTACTTCTTGAGGGATTATTTCTGTAATCTTCTTACCGTCTAAGAAGTTTCTTATCATTTCTATAAGTTCTTCAGCTTCAGATTGTACAGAAGGGATTATTATCCATACAGTTCCCACTATTATTGCAGTAATAAATATAAGTACACTTAGTATAGATAGTAACCTATTTTTAAACCTTAAGTTATATTGCACAAATTCTACTATTGGATTTAGGATATAGGCCAAGAGCCATGCTATGAAAAATGGTATAAGTGCAGTACTAACAGAATTTACAAATAGGTAAATTATAACAATTATTGATAAGGATAATATTACTCTTATTACCCTGTCAAATGTAAACGGTTTATTATTGTCTATTAGGCTCATAAGCTACTTTTATATTATAATTTGTATAAGGCAGTAAGTCTTACCTTTGCTCTAAAGAGTCTATTTTTTACTGTCCCTATAGGTATTCCTAATTGTTCTGAAATCTCCTCATAACTTAATCCATTGAAATAACGCAATTCTATTATGGTGCGAGAGTTTTTATCTAGTACTTTTATTTTAGATTCTATGTTTTTCTGTCTTTCAAGAGCAACCATTATTTCTTCAGGGTTGTCTCCTACAAGATCTACAAGCAAAGCAGAGTCAAAAATTAATAACGTTTCTTTAACAGCTTTTCGTCTAGCGTGGTCAATAAAAGTGTTACGTGCTATTGTATATAACCATTGAATAAAAGTATATTCTTTGTTGTATTTGTTGAGGTTGAGATATGCTTTTAAAAAAGTATCCTGTAGCAAGTCGTTAGAGTCGAATTCGTTACCAGATAATTTAACAAGAAACTCTTTAATTCTATCGTAATATCTATTAAAAAGTATCGCAAATTGAGATGTTTCGCCGTCTAGAGACCTGCGAATCATTTCAAACTCTTCTATTTGATTATCCTTACCCATAAGTCAAAACTAGGATTAAATTTTCTGCTTAAAAACAGTAATATTTTGTAAAAAGTTCCAAAAATATCATATATAAAACACATAAAATAAGGAATTTTACTTCCTGTTAATTTTGAGAATCTAAAAAGTGTAAAACACATAATAAACCATCTTAGAACTACCATAGCTAGTATATAATACCAAAGAGTGTAGTCAAAAATTATGACACTTGCTGCACTTAACCAAAATAAAAACGAAAATAAAGGAGCAAAGGTAAGGTATAGAAAATCTTTTAGCTTATAGAAACGTGTTGTGTAAAAGTCAAAAATTTGGTTCTTGTACCATCTTTTTATGTTGTAGTCGTCAAGGTTCTTAGCTGTTGTTGCCGTGCGTGATAAAACAATTTCTGCTTTATTGTTACTGTTAACTAGCTTTTGAACAAAAAGATCACTTTCGCCTGTGTTTAATCGGAGCCTTTCTCTGTAACCTCCGATTTTAAAGAAAAGTTCAGATGTGAAGCCTAGATTTAGGATAGTTGCTCTAAATATATTGTTGTTCTTTGCTGCTGAAAGCCACATCAAAGAATCAAAAGTATTTATTGCTCTAAAGATTTTGTTCTTAATGCCTTTTTTGAACTTTATCTCAGAATAACCAAATACTACAGATTTATTGTAAAATCCTCTACTCATACTTTTTAACCAGTGGTTTGATTTTATCTCAACTGTAGGATCAGTAAAAATTATGTTGTTGTATTTAGCGGCTTTTATACCAATGGTATAAGCAAGTCTTTTGGCATTGTTAAAAATAGAGTCGCGTTTTATTGTAGTAACGTATAGTTTATCACGAAACCTCTCTTTTAAGGTATTTAGATAGTCTATAGTTTCTACGGTTTCAGGTCTGTCGTTTACTATTATGACTTGATAGTCATTAGGGTAATCTTGTTTTAGTAATATTTCAAATGAATTTTGTAGGTACTCTATTTCATCTACGATTACCAAAACCACAGAAACAGGTTCATACTCATCGTTTGCCATTTTTACATTCTTGTGAAATGTTAACTTTAGAAACGAGAAGTAATAAAATAAACCTATTAAAAGGCATACCAAAGATAATCCTAGTAAAAATTCACTAGCCATTATATCATAAAAAAGGGGAAAATCTATCTCAATCATTATATAATATTTTAATGCGTAATTCCTGCTTTTAAGAGCACTCCTAAATTACAAAGATAATACAATAATGCAGAAAAGCTATTGCAAACTAATCAAAATTTATTTTTTGATTAGTTTGCAATAGCTTTTAGTGGTTTACTTTAAGTGTATTTCTATTAATAAGATTTAGCAAAAAGAACACGCATTTTTGAAGGTTTACCTGTTAAAATACAAGTACCATCTTCTTCTACTGCGTCAACAGGGATACAACGAATTGTAGCCTTAGTTTCTGCTTTTATAATCTCTTCTGTTTCAACTGTACCATCCCAGTGAGCAGAAATGAAACCACCTTTGTTTTCAAGAACTTCTTTAAACTCTTCGTAAGAGTCAACTTTAGTAATCATATTGTTACGGAAGTTAAGAGCTTTAGTGAAGATAGAGTTTTGGATAGTATCAAGTAATTCAACGATATAATCTGTAAGTCCCTCTTGAGAAACAATTTCTTTTGTTAAAGTGTCACGACGAGCAACTTCAATAGTGCCATTTGCGAAATCACGAGGACCCATAGCTAAACGTACAGGAACACCTTTTAATTCGTATTCAGCAAATTTAAATCCTGAACGAACATTGTCTCTAGCGTCAACTTTAACACTTACACCTTTAGCTTTTAGCTCAGCAGCAAAAACGTTTAGTTTTTCAGTGATTTGTGCTAATTGTTCTTCGCCTTTATAGATAGGGACAATAACTACTTGTATAGGAGCTAATTTTGGAGGTAATACAAGACCATTGTTATCAGAGTGAGCCATGATTAGTGCACCCATTAAACGAGTAGAAACACCCCAAGAAGTAGCCCAAACATGTTCTAATTTACCTTCTTTGTTAGCGAAAGTAACGTCAAATGCTTTAGCAAAATTTTGACCTAAGAAGTGAGAAGTACCACTTTGTAGGGCTTTGCCATCTTGCATAAGAGCTTCAATAGTTAAAGTGTCTAGCGCACCTGCAAAACGTTCGTTTTCACTTTTGTGACCTACGATAACTGGTACAGCCATAAAGTTTTCTGCAAAGTCGCGGTATACGCCTATCATTTTTTTAGCTTCTTCGATAGCTTCTTCTTTTGTAGCGTGAGCTGTGTGGCCTTCTTGCCATAGGAATTCAGCAGTACGTAAGAAAAGACGAGTTCTCATTTCCCAACGAACAACATTAGCCCATTGATTACAAAGAATAGGAAGGTCTCTATATGATTGAATCCAGTTTTTATATGTGTTCCAGATAATAGTTTCAGAAGTAGGTCTTACTATTAACTCCTCTTCTAATTTTGCATCTGGATCTACAACGATACCGTTTCCATCAGGGTCATTTTTTAGGCGGTAGTGAGTAACTACAGCACATTCTTTAGCGAAACCATCAACGTGAGATGCTTCTTTTGAGAAGAATGATTTAGGAATAAAAAGTGGAAAATATGCGTTTTCATGTCCTGTTTCTTTAAACATGCGGTCTAATTCGGCTTGCATTTTTTCCCAAATTGCATATCCATAAGGTTTAATAACCATACAACCTCTAACTGCTGAGTTTTCAGCTAGACCTGCTTTTACAACTAAGTTATTGTACCACTGAGAATAGTTATCCTCTCTATTAATTACCTCTTTTAGCTCTTTAGCCATTTTTTTTATTATTTAATTGTTATGTAAATCCTTGTGTTAGTTGCTTATATCCAGTTGGTTACGCACTGTATTTAGTGAATGTTAATTTGTAGCCAATAAAAATATAAGTCTTTAACATACAAAAGTATAAAAAAGTGAGTAAAGTAACAAAAAAATATCAAATACTCATGTGTTTAGGTGATAGGGATTAGCTTGTAGCTTTTAGCTTGTAGGGCGACAAGCGACCAAAATTTTATAGAAATAATCACAAAATATTATAACTATAATCATTTAGTCGCTTGTCGCCCTACAAGCTACAAGCTAATCCCTAAAACCTAAGAATATTCCTCTAATTCACGGTCACCAGAACCTGCAAAGCTATATTGCTCGTCATGTTGGCTAAGGTCAAGACCCATTTTTTCACTTTTTACAGAAACCCTCATAGGAATCATTTTGTTTGTTAACCAGTATAAACCATAGGTAACCACAAAAGAATAACCACAAACAAGAATAACTGCTAAGATATGAATAAAGAACATTTTAACGTTTCCATCTAGTAAACCATCAACAAAAACTCCTGTTAAGATAGTACCAAAAATACCACCCACACCGTGAGTAGGGAACACATCAAGAGCATCATCTACATTTGTTTGGTTTTTCCAGTGAACAGCTATATTACATACTATAGTTGTTAAGAATGCAATAAAAATACTCTCACCAACAGTTACATACCCAGCTGAAGGAGTAATAGCAACAAGACCAACAACAGCACCAATAGCAGCACCCATAGCAGAAGGTTTACGTCCACGTAAGCAGTCAAAGAAAATCCATACAAGCATTGCTGTAGCAGCAGCAGTATTTGTATTTAAGAATGCTTTTACAGCTACACCATTAGCAGCAAGAGAAGAACCTGCATTAAAGCCAAACCAGCCTAACCATAACATAGAAGCACCTAAAATAACAAAAGGAATATTAGCAGGTGTGTGAGTTTTCTTAACATCAGTACGCTTGCCTAAGAATAGAGCTCCAGCAAGTGCAGCAACACCCGATGAAGCGTGAACTACTATACCACCAGCGAAGTCTATAACGCCTAATTTGCATAAAAAGCCATCAGGATGCCAAGTCCAGTGAGCTAAAGGGCAGTAAACAAAGATGCTAAACAGAATCATAAATACCAAATATGCAGAGAATCTAACGCGCTCAGCAAAAGAACCTGTGATAAGCGAAGGCGTGATGATAGCAAATTTCATTTGGAATAAAGCAAAAAGCGCTAAAGGAATAGATGGGCCTAAGATGCTACCTGCTTTAGCTCCCACGTTTTTAAACATAAAGAAAGTTGTAGGATCTCCCACAAAGCTACCTATGCTATCACCAAAGGCAAGGCTAAAACCAAAAACTACCCAGATAACACTTATTACACCCATAGCTATAAAACTTTGGAGAATTGTAGAGATGACATTTTTTTGTCCAACCATACCTCCGTAGAAGAATGAAAGTCCAGGAGTCATCATAAGTACAAAGATAGTTGCTGTAATCATCCATGCAACATTTGCGTAGTCTAGATTTTCGGCTTCCCAAATACCTTCAGTTTCTGGAGTACAAACTCCAAGTATGCTTATTACGGTCATGATAAGCATAAAAATAATCCATTTCTTTTTCATATAAGTAAATTTTAATTTAGTTTCTAAATTATGGTACTTTTGGTAGCTTGTCCCATAAAAAATGGGGTAAGAGACCGCAAATATAATATATTTTTGGAAACTTACCCCATTATTTCAGGAATTTGTTGTGGATTTTAGCTTTTAGCTTGTGTGGGTTGTAGCTTGTAGCTTGTAGGTTTTAGCTTGTAGGTTTTAGCTTGTAGCTTGTCGTTATTAATCATTAATTACTACCGATGTATTGTTTTTCTATGCTACCATATATAGCTTTGCGCTTTGCGCTATAGGCAGCCCACATTCTGTCTCCATAGCAGTAGTGCCACCACTCATTAGGGTAGTTTTCGAAACCTTCTATAGTCATTGCATCGTACAATATTTTGCGTGCAGCGCGTTGCTCATTGCTTATATGAGGGCTAAAGGTGGCTGTTTTGTTGTTAAACTCATCAAAATCACCACCCATATCTATGTGATTGCCATCTTTTGTGAGCCTTAAATCTACCGCTCCTCCCGTTTGGTGTCCGCCCCCTCCGTTATTAGGGTCTGCTGTTTTACTCTTATTACCACCATTCTTCTCGAAAAGCTCCCTTTGTAGCGAGAGACTTCGATAACCATAGGTAAGTTCAATATCATAGCCTATCTTTTGTAGCTTTGCTCTCACTAGTTTCAACTTTTCGAAGACTGTATAGCGAACCTTTACGTTGTCAAACGAGCACAACTCTTCGTCACACTCCTCAATAGGTATAGAGTTGATGTAGTCGCTTGGCAAAATCTTCCTTAGCCCCAAACGGCATAGAATTACGTTGTATATTACTCTTAAATTCATGTTATTATGCTTTAATCTTTATCTTCTAAATATTTGGTCACGTTTGTCATTTTTCATCACTCATCATTTAAAAGTAAATCTTTTTTGTAAACAATAGCTAATAATAACAGTAACAACCGTCACAAGAGCATTAGAAATCGATGGATAAATGTTAAAAACTAATATAAATAGTTTTAAACCCCAATATTTTGTTAGAATATTTATACATACTACCAATAAGTACTTTGCTTGTTGGATAGTAGTTTTGTCAGATTCGTTCTTAAAAGAAATGTGCTTAGCAAGCCAAAATCCTGTAAAAAATATTATAGGCATAGTTAGTAAAAACGCCATAATTTCAGAAGAAATAACAACTACACCTAGATTAACATCGTTCTGTTGTAACACAAAATGGTATATTAAGAAATAGATAATCATATCTAATACCATATTTGCACCTCCACAGAAGCCATACCTAAAGGTCTCTAAGGGAATAAATTTTCTGATAAATGGGAAATAAAACCATTCTACGAATTTTAAAATTTTATCTTTTGCTAAGCTCATTATTTAAAAACTTTGTAAATGCGTAAATACTAGAAAGTGAGTTGTTTTATATTAAAACAACTCACTTTATTATTTAAGGGGAGGTGTGATAAAAAAATATTATATCCCCTCCATTGTAGTAGTCGATTATTCGCAACCACAACCGCCGCTTTCGCAACCGCCTTCGTTACAACCACCTTCGTCGCAACCACAGTCACCACAACCGCAGCCACCGCCCATAGTGTCAGCTTCTGTAGCTTCACGAACGCCTACAACCTCAACTTCAAAGTTAAGAGTTTTGCCACTCATAGGGTGGTTGAAGTCCATAGTAATTGTTTCTTCACCAATAGCTTTAACAAGACCGTTCATACGGTTACCTTCGTTATCCATCATAGGAAGGATGTTACCTATAGCTACGATTTTCTCGTCGATTTGACCGTCAACTTCGAAAAGGTTTTTAGGAAGCTCAACGATGTACTCAGCCATAGTTTCACCGTAACCATCAGCAGGAGCTAATGTAAAAGAAACTGTGTCTCCAACTACTTTATCAGCGATAGCTTGTTCGAATTTAGGAAGTAACATACCTGTACCATAGATAAATTCTAAAGGTTTTGTAGCTTCTGCTTTATCTACAACTGCACCATCAACTGTTAAAGTGTATGCAAGAGATACGAATTTGTTTTGTTCAATTTTCATTTTCTAAAAAATATGCAAGTAGTGTACAATATTATTTTACCCTACTTAATTAATAATTATTTACAAATAACTTTCTAGTGAGCCACAGCTGCAAACTAAATTTCTGTCACCATAGCCGCCATCAATTTTAGATACGTAAGGCCAGAATTTCTTCTCTGCTACCCATTCTAACGGGAAAGCAGCTTGTTTTCGTGTATATGGGTGAGACCATTCGTCACCAGCAATTTCTACACAAGTGTGAGGAGCGTTCTTTAATAAGTTATCATCCGCAGGCATATCCCCTTTAGCGATAGCTTCGCACTCACGCTTAATTTGAATAAGAGAATCGATAAATCTATCAATTTCTCCTTTGCTTTCACTTTCTGTAGGCTCAACCATAAGAGTTTCGTGTACAGGGAACGATAGAGTAGGAGCATGGAAACCAAAGTCCATAAGTCTTCTAGCGATATCTGCACATTCCACGCCATAATCACGCTTGAAGTTACGGCAGTCAATTATCATTTCATGACCAACACGACCTGTAGCGCCTGTATATAATACGCCAAACTCACCTTTTAGAGCATTAGCAGTGTAATTAGCATTTAGTATAGCCATCTCAGTAGCTTTTCTAAGTCCCTTAGCACCTAGCATAGAGATATAAGCATAGGTGATAGCTAACACCCCAGCGCTACCCCATGGTGATGAAGCAACAGCAGTGATACCTTCTTCTCCGCCTACTCCTCTAACTACAGCATGGCTAGGTAGGAATTTCACTAGGTGTTTTGCGACACCAATAGTTCCAACACCAGGACCACCACCACCGTGAGGAATAGCGAAAGTTTTATGTAGATTTAAGTGACAAACATCAGCTCCAATGTATCCAGGAGAAGTTATACCTACCTGTGCATTCATATTTGCACCGTCCATATAAACTTGACCTCCATTAGAGTGAACAATATCACAAAGTTCTTTAATTTGTACTTCAAAAATACCGTGAGTCGATGGGTAAGTAATCATCGCACACGATAAGTCGTTTTTGTGTTCTTCGGCTTTAGCTTTGAAGTCTTCAACATCAATATTTCCTAACTCGTCACAAGCAACAACCACAACTTTCATTCCTGCCATAGCCGCAGAAGCTGGGTTTGTACCGTGAGCAGAAGCAGGGATAAGTGCTACATTACGAGCTCCTGAACCATTAGCTTGGTGATAAGCACGGATTACCATTAATCCTGAATATTCACCTGCTGCACCTGAGTTAGGCTGATTTGAAACAGCTGCAAAACCTGTGATTATAGCAAGTTGCTTTTCTAGTCTTTTCATTAACTCAACATACCCTTCGGCTTGTCCTAATGGGATAAAAGGGTGGATGTTTTGAAATTCTGCAAGACTTAGAGGCATCATACTAGCTGCTGAGTTCAGTTTCATAGTACAAGAACCTAGCGAAATCATACTTGTAGCAAGAGAAATTTCTCTTAGTTCAAGTTTCTTGATATAGCGCATAAGTTCTGTTTCAGAATGATAACGAGAGAACACCTTCTCAGTTAGAATTTCTGATTTACGTTCAAGTGAAGCAGGAATCGCAGATTTCTCACTAATTTCTTTAACCTGTTTAGCTTTTACTCCTTCCGCCTCTGCAAAGATAGCAATTAATGTGTTAACATCATCAATAGTTGTTAATTCATCTAAACTGAAACGTACAGAAGTGCTGTTAGGGAAGTATAAGTTAACCTTATAAAACTCAGCTACTTTTCTTATTTCTTCTGTGTCAGCATCTACAACTTCTAGGGTGTCAAAGTAAGATTTAGTAATCAATTTGTAACCCATTTTTGTTAATGCGTTAGCTACAGTCTGAGTTTTATAGTGTATATTTAATGCTATTTGTTTAATACCTTTAGGTCCGTGATAAACTGCATACATACCTGCCATTGTAGCAAGTAAAGCCTGTGAAGTACAGATATTTGAAGTTGCTTTATCACGTTTAATATGCTGCTCTCTAGTTTGTAGAGCCATACGTAGAGCCTTGTTTCCTAGTCTATCCACAGAAACACCTATGATACGACCTGGCATAGTACGTTTGTAGGCATCTTTTGTTGCTAGGTAGGCAGCCGCAGGACCACCAAAGAACATAGGTATACCAAAACGTTGAGTAGAGCCAACAACGATGTCTGCACCCCATTCTCCAGGAGCTTTAAGTAAAGCTAAAGCCATAATATCTACTACAGCAGTAACTAGCATATCGTTTTGGTGAGCTTTTGCAGTGAACTCTTCAAAGTCATTAACCGTACCGTTAGCACCAGGGTATTGAACAATAGCTCCAAACTCTGAACCTGTAAATTCATAGCTTGCAAAATCGTCAATAACAATATCTATATTTAAAGGCTCTGAACGAGTTAAAAGAACGTCCAAAGTCTGAGAGAAGATGTTTTCATCAATGAAAAGCGTACGCTTGTTAGCTTTTTGAGCTGCACGTGAACGTTGATTTAACATCATATTCATTGCCTCAGCTGCCGCAGTACCTTCATCAAGTAGTGAACAGTTGCTTATTTCCATACCTGTCATAGAAATGACCATAGTTTGGAAATTCAACAAAGCCTCAAGTCTACCCTGAGATATCTCTGCTTGATATGGAGTGTAAGAAGTATACCATGCAGGGTTCTCGAATATGTTTCTAGTAATTGCTGCTGGTGCCGCAGTACCATAATAACCCATACCGATAAAAGTGCGGAAAGGTGCATTTTTTGCAGCTATTTCTCTAATGTGAGAGGCAAATTCTACTTCTGTCATTCCCTCTTGAGCCATGTTAAGAGGCTCTTTTAATTGGATGTTTTCTGGAATTACTTGTGAAATAAGTTCATCTACAGAATCAACACCAATAACATTAAGCATTTCATTTAAATCGCTTTGAGAGACCCCAATGTGGCGATTTGCAAATATATCTTGCTCCATAATTTAAATATTTTTATAAAAATCATAAACTGTGTTTAAGTTCACTTGCCGTGTAAATATTTCCCTACAAGTTACAATAATACAATTTATATTTTTTTATTTGTTTTGGTTAAACGTTTCTATTCCTTTGTTTAAGAAATCAATGTAACCTTGAACACTTAAGTCGTAGGCTCTAGGTGCAGAAAGCTCTTTCCCTGAGTCGCTTAAAAGCACATAGTAAGGCTGACCGTTTACTTTAAACTTGTTAGCTTGAAAGTCTGCATTGATTTTACCTATAGTTTTTAAAGTCTTACCATTAGATTTTGTTACCCATTCACTTTCTGGTAATTCTTTTTTATCATCAACATATAGGGCTATAATTACATAGTCATTTCTTAATATATCTAACACCTGAGGATCGCTCCATACGTTAGCTTCCATCTCACGACAGTTAACACATCCATGACCTGTAAAGTCTATCAAAACAGGTTTGCCTACTTTCTTAGCGTAAGCCATACCTTCTTCGTAATCAAAAAATCCGTTTAAGTTATGAGGAAGGTGAAGGAAATCGCTATATTTAGCTGTAGCCATCTCTTTAGGCTTCTCAGTAGCAGTTCCTGAACTTAAATTCGATAGGTTGAAGTCAAGAGTGTGCATAGGAGGTAAGTAGCCAGAAAGCGCTTTTAAAGGTGCTCCAAATAGTCCAGGAACAAGATATACAGCAAAAGAGAAAGAGATTATTGATAAGAATAAGTTCTTTACTTTTATGTGTTTAGTGTCTGAGTCATGAGCAAATTTCAACTTGCCTAATAAATAAAGACCTAGTAGAGTGAAAATAACTATCCATATAGCAATATATACATCGCGATCTAAGATACCCCAGTGATAAGTTTGGTCTGCAACAGATAAGAACTTAAGACCTAAAGCAAGCTCTATGAAACCTAACACCACTTTTACCGAGTTTAACCAACCACCAGACTTAGGTAAGTTTTTAAGTAGCGATGGGAAGAAAGCTAGTAAAGTAAAAGGTAGTGAGAAAGCCGCAGAGAACACAAGCATAGTAATAATAGGTTCAAAAACTCCGCCCTGTGTAGACTGTACTAAGATAGACCCTACAATAGGACCTGTACATGAGAAAGATACAAGTACTAAAGTTAGTGCCATAAAGAATACGCCAACGAAACCACCTTTATCAGATTTTTCATCGCTTTTATTCACCAACCAACTTGGCATTACAATTTCAAAAGCTCCAAAGAAAGAAGCTGCAAAAACCATAAATATTAAGAAGAACAGCACGTTAGGAACCCAGTGAGTTGCTAACCAATTGAAGATATCTGCCGTAACAGCATCCCCACCAACAAAGTAAGTTATAGCAATAATTGCTGCAATAGGTAGAGTGTATAAAGCAATGATAGACAATCCATAGAAAGAAGCCATAGTACGACCTTTGGCCTTAGAACCGCTATTTTTCATGAAGAAAGATACGGTCATAGGTACCATAGGGAATACACAAGGAGTTAAAAGTGCAGCAAATCCCCAAAGGATAGCTTCAATGATAGTAGCCCATAAAGAGCTTTTTTTCTCTATAATAACAACTTTCTCACCTTCAGGTGCTACAGCAGTGCTAGCTGAACCATCACCTTTTAGAAGAAGTTGAAAGTCGTATTCTGTAGGAGGTAGACAAGTTGTGCTATTACAACTTTGCCATTCTACAACACCTTGAAGTGTAGCTTGTTTTGTGGTAACTTTTACCTTCTGAGTGAAAATAGCCGTGTTTTTAAAAGAGCTAATTTCCATGTCGAACATGTCGTCAAATTTTGTAATCTTTTCTGACTTTTGTTCTACATCACCAATGATTTCTATACCCTCAGCATCTGTAAATGTTACAGTTGTAGCATTAGGCCCTCCATCATAGGGACCCATGTCATAGATATACCATGGAGAGTCAATAGAGGCTTCTATAACTAATTCATACTCGCCCTTTCCTAGTTCGTTCACCGAAGTGCTCCACGATACAGGTTCTTCCATCTGTGCGAAAAGGTTGACAGATGAAAACAAAGCAATTAATGTAAAAATAAATGTAAGAGAATAACTTTTAATCTTTATCATAAAATTTATGTTAATTTATTAATATAAAATTCCTAAAAGGAGATTGTTGTTCATTATAGAATCCTTTTTTGAGTTTATAACTCCCAGTCTACACCGTCTTTTCTGTCTTTGACTGTTACACCTAAAGCAGTAAGTTCGTTACGTATTTGGTCGCTAGTAGCCCAATCTTTGTTTTGTTTAGCTGACTGACGAACGTCTAATATCATGTTAATCAACCCTGCAACTCTATCCTTATCAGAATTGTTATTTTCTTCTTGGAAACCTAGTACCTCAAAAACAACTTTGTTAAGTTGAGTTTTTAATTCAGCTAAGTCCTCAGCAGAAATAGTCATTTCGTTAGAGTATATAGAGTTGATAGTTTTTACCCATTCAAATAAAACAGAGATTGCTATAGGGCTGTTTAAATCGTCACACATAGCTTCCATTGCTTTTTCGTATAAAGTAATGCCACCTTCAAAAGAAGTTTTTGCAGAAGGTTTTAACTTATCTACAGTAGCCACCGCTTTCATAAGGCGCTCTAGACCTTTTTCGGCAGCCTGTAGAGCTTCGTTAGAGAAGTCTAAGGTGCTTCTATAGTGAGCTTGAAGTATGAAGAAACGAATAGCCATAGGTGAGTAAGCCTTTTCAAGAAGCTCGTGGGTTCCATTGAAAAGTTCCTCTAGAGTAATGAAGTTACCTAAAGATTTACCCATCTTTTGTCCGTTAATTGTAATCATATTGTTGTGCATCCAATATTTTACACTTTCTTGTCCTGTAGCAGCTGTACTTTGAGCAATCTCACATTCGTGGTGAGGGAACATAAGGTCCATACCACCTCCGTGTATGTCAAATTGTTTTCCTAAGTATTTAGTACTCATTGCAGAACACTCTAAGTGCCAGCCAGGGAATCCGTCACTCCAAGGTGAAGGCCAACGCATGATGTGTTCAGGTGATGCTTTTTTCCAAAGAGCAAAATCCGCAGAACATTTCTTATCGCTAGTGCCGTCTAGGTCACGAGTGGTATTTAACATATCCTCAAGTACACGACCAGATAGTTTGCCATAGTTATGTTGCTTATTATATGCCTCTATGTCGAAATATATAGAGCCATTGCTTTCGTAAGCAAAGCCTTTTTCAAGTATAGTTTTTACATATTCTATCTGTTCTATGATGTGACCAGAAGCGTAAGGCTCAATGCTAGGGGGAAGAACATTAATTTGTTTCATAGCATCGCGGTAGCGGTTAATGTAGTAACCAGCCACTTCCATAGGTTCTAGTTGTTCTAGTCTTGCTTTTTTAGCAATTTTGTCTTCTCCTGAATCAGCGTCGTGTTCAAGGTGACCAACGTCAGTAATATTTCTAACGTAACGAACTTTATAGTCTAAAGATTTTAGGAATCTAAATAGTAAGTCGAAAGTTATCGACGGACGAGCGTGACCAAGATGTGGATCTCCGTAAACTGTAGGTCCGCAAACATATAAACCTACAAAAGGAGGGTTGTAAGGTTCAAAAATCTCTTTTTTTCGTGTTAAAGTATTATAAACTTTTAATTCCATAATTTTTTGAAATCGTTGTATACTTAGATTTGTGTATCTAAAGTATAAGAAATAAATATGTGATTAGTATATTGTTAATCTACTCAAAAATAAAGCCTTAAAAATGTTTTATTTTGAGCAAATCCCAAACAACTTACAAATATATTACTTTTTATTAATAGTTTTGTTAATATTTGTATTTTTTATTTTATAGTGGTATATTTTGTTGGTTTTTATTAGAAAATTTAAATTATTTTTAATTCCGTTTTTCGTTTTTGTGTAGTTTTTGTGAATGTTTAGCTCTAGATACGTAAGAAGTTGTCAATTAATAAAATTTAAAGATAACTTAATATGAAAAACTTTGTTTATATTTGCAGAACTAAACTAGATAAAGGGGGAGTTCTATAAATTGGTTTTATTTCAAAATGTTAAAATTCAGTTTTTAGAAGTTTCCTAAAGTTTTAGAATAAATTTAAATGCTAAAAGATATGGAATTTACAGCGGAGATGATAGCGTCATTTTTAGGTGGCGAAATAGTAGGTAGCAAAGAAGCAAGAGTTAACTCGGTAGCAAAAATAGAAGAAGCTAAAGCGGGTAATTTAGCTTTTCTTGCAAATTTGAAATACGAACAATATATATATACAACTAAGGCTTCTATTGTTATTGTTAACAAAGATTATACGCCTAAAACAGCAGTAGAGCCAACTTTGATAAAAGTTAAGGATTCTTATTCTTGTTTTGCTCAGTTGTTAGAGATGTATGATGCTCACCGCAATGAAATTGTTCCAGGTGTTAGCTCTCTTTCTTCTGTGCACAGCAGTGTAGAAATAGATGAAAGTGCTTATATTGGTGATTTTGTGGTTATTGAGAAAGGTGCTAAAATTGGTAAAGATGTTAAATTTCATCCTCAGGTTTACATAGGTAAAAATGTGAAAATTGGAAATAATGTAACTCTTTATCCTGGGGTTAAGATTTATGTTGACTGTGTGGTAGGTGATAATGCAATTCTTCATGCTGGTTGCGTTATAGGTGCTGATGGTTTTGGTTTTGCTCCACAGCCTGATGGTACTTATAAAAAAATTGCACAAATCGGAAATGTTGTGATAGGTAACAATGTTGAAATCGGAGCTAATACATGTATAGATAGAGCTACTATGGGGTCTACACGAATTGGTGATGGCGTTAAACTAGACAACTTAATTCAATTAGGTCATAATGTGGTAGTAGAGCACGATACAGTAATAGTTGCACAAACTGGTATCGCGGGTTCTACAACAATAGGGCACAATTCTACAATTGCAGGACAAGTAGGCGTGGCAGGTCATATTAAAATTGCTCCTAGAACTATAGTGGCTTCACAATCAGGAGTAGCATCCATGGTAAAAACTGAAGGTCAGATTTTAATGGGGACTCCAGCATTTAATTTGAGAGATTTTCAACGTTCAAGTATTCAATTTAAATCACTTCCTCAAATGAGTGAGAAAATTCGCTCTTTAGAGAAAGAGCTTGCGGCGATTAAGGAATTGTTAGCAAAATAAATAAATAAAATATGTTATGGTAGAACTTGTCACTATAATAGAAAACACAAAAGAAGAGAGTAGTCCGTTGCAAAGTGAGCATGGACTATCTCTCTTTTTTACATATAACGGTAAGCGTTATCTGGTCGATACAGGAGCATCAAATAAGTTTCTAGCAAATGCTGTGGAGTTAGGTGTAGACTTAAAAGAGCTTGATGCTGTAATAATATCACATAATCATTATGATCACATTGGAGGTTTAGAATCTTTGTTTGCCATAAATAAGCATGTGAAAGTTTATATAAAAAAAGCAGCGCAATCTCATTTTTTTAGCAAGAGACGTTTTTATTGGAAGAATATAGGTTGTGCAAAATCTGTTTTTAAAACACATAAAGATAGGTTTGTATTTATTGACGATAAATTAGAGCTTGATAATAATCTATGGTTAAGGTCTAATCATGTTGATAATGAATATTATTTTTGTAAGGATTCACGACTTTTAGAGAGAAGGTGTTTTGTATTACGTCCCGATAAATTTAAACATGAACTTTTTGTTGTAATCGAGGAGGAAGAACATGTGATTATAATAAGTAGCTGTAGTCATAATGGGATAGTAAATATCGCACGAAGTGTTCAACAGGAGTTTCCAGAGAAACCTATAAAGAATATTGTAGGAGGGTTTCATTTAAAAAATATATTCCGTGAAATGACCGAGCTAGAAGCAAAAGATTATGCTTGTGATATAGCTGATACTTTAGATTGTTTATGTGAAGGTAAGATTTATACTTGTCACTGTACAGGTCTTGGGGCATTTCAAGTTATGAAAGAAAGATTGCCTGATAAGTTAGAATACCTGTCAACAGGGGATAGGTTAACTATATAATGTATACATACAAAAAAGGCTTCAAGCATTGCTTGAAGCCTTTTGTTGACCCACAAGGACTCGAACCTTGAACGACAGAACCAAAATCTGCTGTGTTACCATTACACCATGGGTCAATCAATTTGTGTCTCTCAATTAAGACGATGCAAATGTATGGATTTTATATTTATTATCCAAATTTTTTGAGTGTTTTTTTTTGTTAAAATTACAAGTTTTTTTGTAAAATATTGATTTTTAAGAAGTTTATTTCTTGTGTTTTTTTGTGTATTTATTTAAAAATAGGGGTGTGTTGTGCAAATATATCTTCTGTAAAATTTTTAATGTAGGTATTTTATAACATACTCTTCAATATCTTTTTCATTAATTATAGTTTCAGAGATATCAGGTTCCTTTGTAAAAACAACGAGTCTTTCAATAACATTAAGGAGTTCTCTAATGTTTCCGCTCCAGTCTAATTCTGAAAGCATGTTTAAGGCACCTTCTGTTATTTTGCATTTTGAAATATTTTCACTCATTGCCGCTTTTTCTAAGAAGTAGTCTATTAATATAGGAATATCTTTTCTCCTTTGGTTTAAATCTGGTACGTGTATTATAATTACACTTAACCTATGATATAAATCTTCTCTGAAATGACCTAATCTTGTTTCTTCTCTAAGGTTCTTGTTTGTTGCGGCAATTACACGAACATTAACATTGATATCCTTATCGCCTCCAACTCTGCAAATCTTTTTTTCTTGTAGTACTCTTAGTAACTTAGCTTGAGCGGCAAGTGGCAGGTCTCCAATTTCATCTAAAAATAGAGTCCCTTCGTTTGCTAATTCAAATTTGCCTTTACGTAATTTGTCAGCTGATGTGAAAGAACCTTTTTCATGACCGAACATTTCACTTTCTATTAGCTCTGATGGTATAGCAGCACAGTTAACTTCAATAAATACTTCATTGCAGCGGTGACTTGTTCTGTGTATTTCACGTGCTATAAGTTCTTTCCCTGTGCCGTTCGAGCCAGTAATCAAAACGCGTGCTTCAGAAGGAGCAACCTTTTGAATAAGTCTTTTAACGTTTTTGATGCCTTCTGATTCTCCTATAATAGGACAAACTGTTTCTTTTATCTTTTTTCTTCTAATGGTTTTTTTAGCTTCTTTAACATTTTCTTTTTTGTCTAGCGCATTTTTCACAGAAGATAGAAAGGCACCTAGATCTATAGGTTTTTCAATGAAGTCAAAGGCGCCGTTTTTAAGTGCTCTTACGGCTATTTCTACATTGCCATGTCCTGTAATAATTATTACAGGTATGTGTTGATACATTTCATTATTTGAAATGTGACATAAAAACTCAATTCCGTCCATTCCCTCCATTTTAACATCTGAGACTATAAGGTCAAAATTTGTCTTTGTCATAAGCTCTAATGCTTCATTGCAATTTTCAGATGTACTTACAGAATAAGACTCGTAAGATAAGGCTTCTTTTAAGGAGTTTCTAATGTATCTTTCATCGTCTATGATAAGAATTTTAGTCATTTTGTAGTTAATTTTTAAATTGTTCAATAATTTTTGTATATTTGCACAGCAATTGTAATCTTAAATATAGTCGCTAAGATAGTGATAAACTATGTAAAAATTGTATATTTTATTGTAATAATTTGTTTTTTATTCTGCATGATACAATAAATTATTCGGTTCCCTTATTAGAACTATTTGGTCTGTACACTGTTATATGCTTTATAAATAAAAATATTTTTTATTGTACCCAGAAGCATAATATTTAAATAGCGACTTAAAAACACTATATTTTTTATGAATGACAAACATTACAACTCTCAACGTAGTAAGTTAGTTTTACCTGAATATGGCCGTCATATTCAATACATGGCAAAATCGCTTAGAGATATTGAGGATAGAGAGGAAAGAACTCTTCAAGCACATGCTGTGATTGCGGTTATGGGTAACTTAAACTCTCAACTTCGTGACACAACAGATTTCAGACACAAACTATGGGACCATTTATTTATAATGGCAGGATTTGATTTAGATGTTGATTCCCCGTATCCTATCCCATCTGATGAAGCACTTATGTACAAACCGCAAAAATTGTGCTATCCTGCGGGTAAATTAACATATAAACAATATGGGAACAATATTAGGCGTGTAATTGATTTAATTAAGGACTATGATGAGGATGTTCGTGAGATTATAGCTTTAGATGTATCTAAATTTATGAAATTTAAATCTTACGAGTATAATCAGGAGTTTCCATCTGATGAAGTTATAATAAATGATATTAAGAAGTTTTCTAATGGGGTAATTTCATTGGATGATGACTCTTTGAATTCTACTAAGATTGCATATAGAAATTCAAAGGTGTCTCCTAAAAGTGGAAGACGTCCAGAAAGTGTCAGACCAGGGCAACGTACAGTCAAGTATGGGGCAGGTTTCAAGAAAAATATTGTACCTGCTAGTCCCGTTAGGAGATTCCATAAGTAGTCTTGGGTGTCGTTATTTGAGACTGGGAAGGCTTTTCCCAATAACGGCCTACATTTTTCACCTTTTTCGAAAAAGAAGTGCTCACAGCCGTCGAGGCTGCTCCGCGTTCTTTTCCGAAAAACGCAAAAAATCTAAGCCATTCTTGGAAAAAGCGGACAGTCGTGGACGTTATTAACCGCTCATGGCAACAACCCTGGTCTCTAGTTAAACGCGCAAGCGACTAAATATAGTTGAATTTTATTATATTAATCCCCACTCAACGCATGTTGTGTGGGGATTTTGTATATTGTGATCGCTTGTCGTAATTAATCATTAATCGTTATTTAGTCGCTTGCCGCGACCCTTATGACCATTCTTGGTCGGAAGAATTTTTACAATAATATATTTATTAACTAGCATTTTAAATTACTAAATATCAATAATTTCAATCATTTAATATTAGAGTTCATA
>JAWXTP010000023.1:0-30493 GCA_044433415.1 Rikenellaceae bacterium | reverse complement strand
GAGCCGAAACACCAGCTTCGTTTACAATAACATTAATTTCACCTTCATAAGTGCCAAAGAAGTCAGTATCGTAAGTTGCTTTATAAGTATAAGTAACTGGTTTTATCATAGTTGCTGAAGTCGATGCTGCTGCACTAAATTCAACTAGATCACCATTCTCTTGAACTAACTTAGCTGTTGATGTGTTATCTGTTCCAACATACTCAAATGTTGGCGCTATACCAAATGCATCTTGATAAGCTGAGAATATGTTAGCTTCATCACTTGTACCCTCATATATCAATAATGAAATTGCATCATTAAGATCTACAGAACCTGTAAGGTCATCAATATAAAGATTTAGATCTGTTGAAGAAATATTTGTAACATCACCAAATGGATTTTCAACGTAAGCAATGAATTCCAAGCTTGCAACTTCATTACCATTGATGTAAGCAGTTACTAACATATCAAGCTCTGATTTATTCCAGTCGTTCCAATTAAGTTTACCTTGAGTACCTACACCTGGTGCTCTAAGACTTGGATAATCTATTGCCCACTGATTAAGATCTTCATTAACAGTGTATACCATATCTACTGTTCCTGTAGCTTCAGTACTTATACCAAATGCTGTAGTTAAAGCAAAATTAATAATTTCGTAAGATGGAACACTTGCATCAAATACTGTCTCCATTTTCACTCTATTATACTCATCAACGAAAGCTGTAGAAGGAATAATTTCATTATTATTGTTAAGTGTTACCGATGCAGTAATTGTTGCAAATTCAGTTCCTAATACAGATGAATTCAAATATAATGTTAGTGTATATGGATTACCATAATTTAAGCTACTAAAATTAGAATAAATTACTTCTAATTGATTTTCACTACTAGGTATATTTAAATGCATGTAAGGATTTGAGCTACTTGTACTAAGTATTGAATTATCAACAATTTCTTCAAACTGAGCAGCTGTCATGTGAGGCTCTAATTCACTTTGGTTAGCTGTCCAAAGTTCTGTAATAATATCAGTTGCTACCACATCTGAATTTTGACCTAAGTAACTAAACTCTTCAGAAATTGTAGAAAGATTTGTAAGTGTAGGAATACCGTCAAAACGTACAACTGTTTCAATCTCTACAATATCACCAAAGATATCTGTATTAGTATACACAACTAAATAATTAGCTGTTTGTAGGTTACCGTTAGGATCGAATGTAATACAAACTTGTTGAACGTCTGAACTACTATTTACCATACTTGGGAAAGTAACACCAACACCAACATTAACATTTGCTATAGTTCCATCAGTATTGTAAACTTTAACCTCATAATTTGAAGTTTGATTTCTATATACCTCATTAAACATTTCAGCTGTCATTTTATCTGTAGGATCTATTACAATACCACCATCGATAACATCGTAATCTGAAGATACATAAGGAGTTGTTTTACTATAATCCCAAACAATTTCCCAGTTGTTAGTTTCAAATTCATGAGTAAGATTAGTAACATTTACTGTGAAGTTAGCTTTACCAAAAGGAATACTTGAACTTCCATACTGAAGAGCATAAGTGTAATCACTAGATGAAACAACATTACCAATCAAATCTGTAGAAGGAGTTTTAATCTGTGCAGATGTTGTTGTTAATGTATAAGCACTAACATTGTCAATAGGAGCTACTGTAGCTTTAACTGTTGGTCCTGTAATTTTGAATAAATTTTCTTCATAAACTTCTGAGAATAATTTATCACCAACATACCAATCACAGTTACCAAAGAAAGTAATAGCGTCTGTATAGTCATATTGAACATCTATTGCAAGGTTGGTAGTTCTATTACTTGATGTTGCAACTTCTACGAATCGACCATCATATTCACCACCATAAACGATATCATCTGTAATATCAGTACCTGCTTTTACTTCAACACTTACGTACTCAGTAATAAAGTCTGTACCCTCAGTAGCATCTTCACTAATTGCATCCATATCAATATGTAAGGCAACACCATAACCATAATCATGACCTTTATCGAAGTTGTACTTAAGAGTTACTGTAAATTTACCATCTGTACCTTCTGTACCTACTGTAATATCAGTAATAGTAAATGGATCTTCAGCACGTGTGTACTCACTAAGAAGTAAACTTACGTTCTCTTTAGTAAATTTAGAAGCCCACGATGCAGGAGATACTTGGAATATCAATTTTTTTGTAGATTCTACAGGAGTAAGATATACTTCACTACCTCCAAATGTAACATAGTTTTTAGCTGCAAAAGTTACTGCAAAATTACTAGCTGTTTCAGGAACAAATACTAAAGACTGAATACGACCTTCAAGTTCTGCTACACGTGAAGTAAGCGCTTCTAACGCAGCATCTAATTCTGTAACTGTAGCTTGTGTAAGTTGAATAGCATCAGCAGTAATATCTGTACCATCAGTAGCAGTAATTAATGTAATTTTTATTGACTCAAAGTACTCTTTAGCAGCAGCTTTAGCATCTTCATCTGTATAAGCATCTTCTAAAAGAAGATATTTAGATAGTTCATCACTACCTACCCATTTAGATGCACTAGCCATAGCATCAACGATATCTTTAATGAAACCTTCATTCTCGTCACCTACTAGAGATTGAATTTGAGAAAGTGTTACCTCTGAAAGATATACGTCGTTAAGAATCTCTGTCAAATAACTCTCAGTTACTAAAGATTGAATCTGTGTAAGACTAACGTCAGTAAGATATACACCATCAAGAATATCTGTCAGATAATCTTCTGTTACCTCTTTAAGGTATACATCATTAAGAATTGCAGTTAAATACTCTTCTGTTACAAGAGACTGAATCTGAGATAATGTAACTTCAGTAAGGTAAACATTGTCAAGCATTGCTGTTAAGAAATCCTCTGTTACGATATCTTTAACACCTTCTTCATCCATTAATTCTAAACTGCTGATAGTAGATTCTAAGTCTGTTTTTACTGACTCAATAGTAGATAGTAATTGTTCATTTACTAAATCAATTGCTGCTTGTAATTTTGGCTCTAAAGCATCTACAGAAGCCTGGATTGACGCTATATCTGCATTAGAAGTAGCAAGACTAGATTCGAAATTAACAATAGCGCTTTTAAGATCCGCTACGTCTACATCTACTATTCTTACAACCTCAGTTTCAACAGCAGTTAGTCGATTGTAAATACTTGTAAGATCAGGGATATCTGCCCTTACTGCCGCAATCTGAGTTTCCATAGAACTGATAGTAACATAAGTACTTTCAATACCATCAATTCTTCCACTAAGATCCGAGATCTCATCGTCGTAGTTGCTACATGCAACCACGCCTAGAAGCAACGCACTAGTAACTAGTGGTGCTTTCAATTTGTCAAATTGAAATAAATTCATAAAATTAAAAATTAGTTAAACAAAAAATATTTTAGTATTTGATATAACAATTTTTGGGGAGTTCTAGAAACTGGTTTTATTCAATTTCGAATTTTAAAGTTTTAGATTTGGAGTTTTATAAATACAGGCGTGGTGGTTCCCACGGCGTATTTGTAAAAATTCAAAGATGAAGCTTTAAAATCCGAAAGCGTTAAAACCCAATTTTTAGAAGTTCCCTTTTATTAGTGCGTCACTTCTAGAACTTCTTCATTATTCATTTCAGATATCACACCTTAAAACAGCATATTTAAATATGCTAAATTCATATATTATCCCTTCACAGCAACTCTGTTGCACACTATCTCTTTAAAAGAGATAGTTATTATATACAAAATACTAAATATCATACACTTACATTTTCCAGATAACTAATTTTACAAAACATTTAATAAACAATTCTATTTTTTTTATTTTTTTTTTACGATATTAGGTTAATTTACAATATTTTTTATACCTTTGCAGTGAAGTTGGTTTCTCTTTTAAAGAGATATTAAAAAATACTAAACATTTCAAATTACAGCAGCTTCAAAATCAACCTATTAGCCTTATCCACTATTGAAGTATCCAAAGACGCTAAATAAATCTGCGTCGTACTTTCTGAATTATGTCCCATCCCCTCACTAATTATTGATATTGGTACGTTGTTATTTTTAGCAACCGAAGCCCATGAGTGGCGCGCAACATACATTGTTAATGTTGTTGACAAGCCTAACATTTTACCTATTTCTTTTAACTTATTATTTACAAACCCCAATCTATTACGATAACGATTTCTTTCATTCGCATGTTCACTTGTAATTATTGACAACAAATATTCTGAGTCAGAATTTGAATATCTATCAAGTATTTCTTGCATACATTTTTCACATTTTATACATAAACGTTGCCCCGTCTTACGCCTTCTGTAAGTTATTATTCCGTTTTGCATATCCTTCTTTCGCAAATAAGCAATATCAATAAACGACATTCCCCTAGTAAAAAAACTAAACATAAACATATCCCTTGCAAACATCAAATCTTTATCATAACTTAAATCTAATGCGTTTATTTTCTTTATCTCCTTTAATAATAAAGCCCTTTTAACTGTTTTTTCTATTCCTGTATATACTTTCTTAAATGGATTCTTCTGTTCTATAATTCCATTTTCTACTGCTCTATTATATACTGCCCTAAGTGTTCGCATATAAAAAGAACTTGTATTCATTGCTACCCCTTCCATTTTTAAGTACACTTCATAATCCATCATCATATCCGTTGATATATCTATAAGTAACAAATCCTCTCCACCTCTAAATCGCATAAAGCTATTAAGTGTAGTTCTATACGTCTCAGCTGCTCGGTATTTATGAAGTTGTACCCATCGTACTATTATTCCGTGCATAAAATTACATAAGGTAATACCACTTATATGCTTTTCAAACAAAGATACTAGGTCATCTGAACTATACACACACTTTTTTTTGTCAAATGCAGCAATAATATTATACAGCCTACTAACATCCAACTTTATACGCTCACTAACCATTGACACATAAGAAATCCTTGAGACTTCTTGACTGGAGATAATAACATGCGACGAGGTTTCATCCCACTCATTAATAAATATTTTATACGATGTTCGAATTTGACGAACTACCCTCTCGTGAATGACTTGATAATAAATCACCCCTTCCCTACCTTCTATAACAGAAGGCCTAAATTTAACTTTTACACTTGCCATAGATTATGATTTAAATATTTGGAATTACATCTTACCCTATATAGGAAACTTTTGAAACTACCCTAAAAAAAAAACAAGAATAAAGTCTACATTTAAACTTTATTCTTGTCCTTACACCCACCATAACTATCACACATCCTATCACTTGCCGTCATTAATCATTCTTCTTTATTTTAACATATAACGGAAGTAAATTAGTATATCTTCGACTTTGGAAGGACTGATACCACGGTGTAAATTTTGCCTTCCCTTTTGCTAAATAAGCATCCTTAATTGTAAGTTCTGAAACACCTATTTCATTATTTATTGTACTCACTAGAACTCCTCCAACTTGTACTTGCAACTTACCTATGGTCTCTAAAGGATTTATAAAGTAGCAAGTAATATCATAATTGCCACTCTCAACAACATCAACATCCCAATAACCATAGATATTTTCTTGTAACCAAATACCCTCTTGACCTTTTGCATCATTACGGTTAAGGTAAACAGGGTTTTCATATTTACTACCTAAAGTGCTCAAAGCTCCCTTATCATAATCCTCCTCAACAATATCTTTATACCAACTGTCAAGTTTATCTTTTAGTGTTTCTGCTAACTCAGGTTTCTCCTTAATAAGGTTACGTAACTCACTAGGATCTTCTTTAATATCGTAAAGTTCAAAAACAGGAGATTCACTCTTGTTAGTTGTATTACCTATAAGTTTGTAGTAACCATCTCTAACAGCTATGTTGTGATACAAAACAGGACTACGTCTTACCCAATGATGAAAGAAAGTTCTGTGACCTTCGTTTATACGTTGTTCTATCTTTGGTAAAATATTCTCCCCATTAAGCTCTAAATCTGTAGGCACCTCAACACCACATATAGAAGCTATTGTAGGTAACATATCTAAATGCGCGGAAGGATAACCTACAGTGCCACTACCTAATCTAGAAGGGAAATTTAAGATACAAGGAACTCTAACACCTCCCTGATTCACCGAGGACTTGAAATCTCGAAACTGAGCGTTATACCTATAAGTAAGAGGTCCATTGTCCGTCATAAAAATTATTAGCGTATTATCTTCTATATCTTTACGCTTTAAGGCTTCCATCACTCTACCTATATTATCATCTATATTTGTCACCATACCATACACTCGACGTGCAGAGTCACTATTGTGATCTGTCATCTTTGCCATATTGATAACTGTAGAGTCAGATTTAAACTCTACATCTTTATACATATCATAATACTCTTGAGGTAATTGTAAAGGATCATGAGGCGCATTAAAAGCTAAATAAATAAAGAAGGGTTCGCTACTTTTATCTATATAATCTATAGCAGCATCAGTAAATACATCCGAACAATAACCTTTTGTTTGCACAGGAACACCATTATGCCAAAGAATAGGATCAAAATAACAAGAGTCTCCTTTAGGGAAGTTAAAGAAATCTCCAGGCTGCCCCATTCCTCCACCACAGTGCACTAAGGCTTCATCAAAACCCTTATCTATGGGACGGCATGGAAAGTTATCTCCTAAATGCCATTTACCAAAAATAGCAGTCTTATATCCCCCACCTTTTAAGACATCTACAATAGTCGTTTCATCTACACTTAGTGTAGTCATACCGTTATAGGTATCGCTTACTCCTGCACGCAAGGATTCTCTCCCTGTCATAAGACTAGAACGTGTAGGTGATGACACTGGGCATACAGAAAAATCCGTAAGATGTATTCCTGTAGTGGCTAACTGATCTATATTAGGAGTTTTTACTATAGGGTTACCTGTAAAGCCTAGATCACCATAACCTTGGTCGTCTGTAAGAATAAGGATAACATTAGGAGATTTAACTTGTGTATCTTCTCCCGAAGAACAAGCACATATAGCAGGTAAAAAGGTTACTGCTAATATCGCTGTTTTATTTTTTGTAGTTTCATTCATATTTAAAGAGTAAGGGAATTTTTATATAACTAAAAACTGAGTAATGCCGTATTATTAAGCACTACTCAGTTTTACAGAGTATTTTAGAAAAGTTCTAGTATTTTATTCTACTTCATAAACATCAACATAGTAAACACAGTGTTCTTTCCCTAGCATATCATAGAACCACGATCTTACTGTTGCATCACCTTTTTGTAATTTTAAGTCAAAGCTAATAACAGAGTCATTTTCTGTAACCTCCTTAGAAACTTCATGCCCATTAACAGAAAGACGTGCTCTTTGTATTTCTAAACGCTTTCCTGTACCTTTAGAACCCCATACAGCTAATTGAATATCATTATCCTCAGACTTAACACCTGGTAGAGTGTCTCTAATTCCTAGGTTTATCTCTTTTGGCCAACGACGTAACTCAAAACGGTAAGTTCCCTCTTTAGCAACATTAATAAACCAACAACCATTGGCATTACGTCCTGAGCGAACATCATTTTGTGCTACAAGTTCTTGAGAACCTCCCTCAGCAAGTAAATCTATAGCTCTAAGCTCTATTTCTTTTTGGTGAGGAGTACCTAGTATAGGTCTCGTAAATCCATATTTATCATCATCCTTTTTAAATTCATCCCAGTAAACCTCGTATGCTTTTGATAAACTATCAACAATATTAGGGTATTCAGCCGCTACATTTGTCTTTTGACCAGGGTCTTTCTTAATGTCGTAAAGCTCAATTTTTGCAGGATCGTAAAGATTTACATTATTCACTAAACGCCATTGCTCTGTCATCATAACAAATTTTCTCCATTTCACAGGGAAGTGAGTGCGTTGCTGATCAAGATAAAGAATTCTATCTTCTAGCTGAGCCTTATCACTTTCTACTAAAGGCATAAAGCTACGACCATCTAGCTCTTTAGGTGAGTCACTCTCCAAACCACAAAGCTCCATAAGTGAAGGAAGAATATCTATATGAGCTGTAAGCTGAGTTACATCTTTTGGCTTGGTTTTTTGCACCTTATTAGGAATATGTAGGAACATAGGAACACGGTGTCCTCCCTCATACATATTTCCCTTTTCTGCACGCATACCAGCATTGAAATACCTAGGGTAAGTAGAACCATTATCAGTAGTAAAAATAATAATAGTATTCTCGTCTAGACCGCTTTCTTTTAAGAACTCTCTCAGTAAGCCAACATTCATGTCTATACGATTTATAGTAGCAAAGAAACGAGCATGCTGTTCTACAAGACCTTTATCTAGATAATATTGATCCCACTCCTTCACTGTATTAAAAGGCATGTGTGGCGTACTTGTAGGCAGGTAAATAAAGAAAGGTTCATCTTTGTTTTCTGTCATAAAATCCATAGCCTCACTAAAAAATACATCTGTACAGAAACCCTCATGTTTTTGTGGTTCACCATTATGAAGATAAGTATCATTCATACGATCATTATCCCAATAGTCGTTAAGTTGGTTTATGCTACCTCCCTGAAAATATACAGTCTCATCAAAACCTCTATCCATAGGTCTTAAAGGATAGTTAGTACCTAAGTGCCATTTACCAAACATAGCTGTTTTGTAGCCATTCTCACTAAAAACGTCTGCCATAGTCACTTCGTCAGCTCTAAGGTTGTCACGTCCCATAGTTGTATGTATAACACCTACACGACGTGAGAAACGCCCTGTCATAAGAGCAGCACGAGTCGGAGCACTTGTTGCATCTGTATGGAAATTTGTAAGCCTTACAGATTCATCATATAGTATATCTAGGTTAGGAGTCTGTATTAAATCATTCCCATGACGACCTATCTCCCCATATCCTTGGTCGTCTGTCATAATCAAAATAACGTTAGGTTTCTTCGATTTTTTAGCACTTGTTTTTTCTGCATGTGCTGAATAAGCTAGCGGCACGAGCATTGCCCCTAATAATATTGATTCCTTTTTCATATATTTTTTTTAATTAATTGAGTACTTTTAACTAAATACAAAAGTATAAAAAAAATAAGCTATTTCCTAACATAGTATTATCAATACTCCAATTACATAATAATTTTAAAAACTTTTACTCAAATTTCAACAAAAATATGTTACCTAAACATTGTTAAATTTTGCTAATATAAATTAATTTTATACCAATATTTAAATATTTTATACGTTAAGTTAATGTAAATTCACGAAAAAAATATTAACTTTGTACAGTTAGAAAACAATAATTTAAACCAGAATATATGAATCAATTTTTCAAAAAAGGTTTGTGGAATACTGAAATCAACTTAGCTGATTTCATCCATACAAACATCACTCCTTACAATGGAGATGCTTCGTTCCTTGTAGGTCCTACAGAACGTACTAAAAAAGTATGGGATGCTTGTCTTGTTGCTCTAGAAGAAGAACGCGCTAATAATGGTGTTCGCTCATTAGACAATCAAACAGTATCTACTATAACTTCTCACAAAGCGGGTTACATTGATCGCGAAAATGAATTAATAGTTGGTCTTCAAACAGACGAATTATTACGTCGCGCTATCAAGCCTTATGGTGGTATTGGTGTTGTTGAAAAAGCATGTAGAGAAAATGGCGTTGAACTTAGTGAATCAGTAAAAGATATCTTTAGAAACTATCGTAAAACTCACAATGAAGGTGTTTTCGATGCGTATAATGAAGAAATCCGTTCTTTCCGTTCTCTAGGTTTCATTACTGGTCTTCCTGACAACTATGCTCGTGGTCGTATCATCGGTGACTACCGTCGTTTAGCTCTTTACGGTATTGACTACCTTATTGAGAAGAAAAACGAAGATCTTCACCACGTTGTTAGCCCTATGACAGATGCTAATATCAGACTACGTGAAGAAATCACTGAGCAAATCAAAGCTCTTAAAGCTATTCTTACTTTAGGTGAAATCTACGGTCTAGACCTTAGCAAACCTGCTACTAGCGCTTTAGAAGCTGTTCAATGGGTTTACATGGCTTATCTTGCTGCTGTTAAAGAACAAGATGGTGCTGCGATGTCTCTAGGTAATGTTTCTACTTTCCTTGATATCTATATCCAATACGACCTTGACAAAGGTAACATTGACGAAACTTTCGCTCAAGAGCTTATCGACCAATTCGTTATTAAATTACGTATGGTACGTCACCTTCGTATGAAAGCATACAATGATATCTTCGCTGGTGACCCTACATGGGTAACTGAAGCTATTGGTGGTCGTTTCAACGATGGTCGTACTAAACTTACTAAAACATCATTCCGTTTCTTACAAACATTATATAACTTAGGACCATCTCCTGAACCTAACATTACTATCCTTTGGAGTCCTGAACTTTCTGATGGATTTAAAGCATTCTGTGCTAAAGTTTCTATTGATACATCTTCTATCCAATACGAAAACGATAACTTAATGCGTTCGGTTCGTGAATGTGATGACTATGGTATCGCTTGTTGTGTTTCTTACCAAGCTATTGGTAAACAAATCCAATTCTTCGGTGCTCGTTGTAACCTTGCTAAAGCATTACTTCTTGCTCTTAACTCTGGTCACTGTGAAATGACAGGTACTCTTATGTTAGAAGGTATTCCTGCATTAGAAAGTGATGTATTAGACTTTGACGAAGTTTATAACAACTACAAAAAGGTGTTGATTCAAATGGCTCGTATCTATAACGACTCTATGAATATCATTCACTACATGCACGATAAATACTATTACGAAAAAGCTCAAATGGCGTTAATCGACACAAACCCTGCTATTAACTTAGCTTATGGTGTTGCAGGTCTTTCTATCGCTCTTGACTCTTTATCAGCTATTAAATATGGTAAAGTAACAGCAGTTCGTAATGAGAAAGGTTTAACTGAAAGTTTCAAAATCGAAAAAGATTTCCCTTGTTTCGGTAATGATGATGACCACGTTGACCAATTAGGTGTTGACTTAATCTACTTCTTCAACAGAGAGCTTAAGAAACTTCAAGTTTACAAAAACGCTCAACCTACTCTATCTCTTCTTACTATCACATCTAACGTTATGTACGGTAAAAAAACAGGTGCTACTCCTGACGGCCGTTTAGCAGGTACTGCTTTCGCTCCAGGTGCTAACCCTATGCATGGACGTGACAAAAATGGTGCTGTAGCATCTCTAAGCTCTGTAGCTAAACTTAGATATAGAGACTCTCAAGATGGTATCAGTAACACTTTCTCTATCGTTCCTCAATCATTAGGTCAAGATGCAGAAACTCGTGTTGACAACCTTGTTACTATTATGGATGGTTACTTCGTAAAAGGTGCTCACCACCTTAACGTTAACGTTCTTAATCGTGAAATGCTTGAAGATGCAATGGTTCACCCTGAGAACTACCCTCAATTAACAATTCGTGTTTCTGGTTATGCTGTAAACTTTATCAAACTTAGCCGCGAACACCAATTAGAGGTTATCAGCCGTTCTTTCCACAGCAGAATGTAATACACCTTAGCGTGTTTAATAAGGTGAAGGGCTTACCCTGATCCTAATATATTACTTGAGATGGTGTAGTTGTTTATACAATTACACCATCTTTTTTTATGGGAAAGTACAACATTCCTAATTAACCTATTTAATACTTTACTCAATGATAAACATACATTCATACGAATCTCTAGGAACTCTTGATGGTCCTGGAATAAGACTTGTCATTTTCTTGCAAGGTTGTAACTTCCGTTGTCTTTACTGTGCAAATCCTGACACCATAGATGCTAAGGGTGACAGCAAGCCTACAGACCCTTCGGAAATCATGAGAATGGCTATGAGCCAAAGACCTTTCTTCGGAAAAAAAGGTGGTGTAACTTTTAGTGGTGGTGAGCCTACTTTCCAAGCTAAAGCTCTACTTCCCCTTTTTCGTGATCTTAAAGACAAGGGTATACATATCTGCATAGATACTAATGGCGGTATATGGAATGACGATGTAGAAGAATTATTTAAACTTACAGACCTTGTTCTTTTAGATATTAAACAGTATAACAACACACGTCACAAGCAACTTACAGAACGCAGCAACGAACAAACTCTACGTACTGCAAAGTGGATGGAAGACAACAATAAACCTTTCTGGTTACGTTATGTGTTAGTACCTGGCTATAGCAACTTTGAAGAAGATATCATAAGCCTTGGTGAGTACTTAAAGGATTATAAAATGCTAGAACGCATAGACCTGCTACCTTACCACACTTTAGGTATGCACAAATACGAGGCTATGGGTAAAGAATATCAACTTAAAGATGTACCTACAAACTCTCGTGAAGAACTAGAAGCTGCAAAAGCTCTGCTAGAAAAATACGTTAGTAATGTACATATAGGTTAATAAACTGTGCTAAAATACTCAAAACACCTAATCATTTAGGTGTTTTTTCGTTATATACATTTATGACATACATATAATTTGACATATTAGTAATTATGTATTATATTTGCACAACAACCGTACATGTAATAAAAATATTATGACGACACCTATTTTCAATTTAGAAAAATCTATTCATGCAGCCTTATACGTAGCTAGCAAAGTAAAAAGAAAAGATTTTCATAAAATATTCAAAGTAATATATTTTGCTGACAGAGAGCACTTATCTAATTATGGTGTTCCTATAACTGGCGATTTATATATTGCTATGAGTGATGGACCTGTCCCATCCTTTTTATATGATATCTTTAAAGTTATTAGAGGTGATAGCTACTACTCAAAACGCGATTACTCTAAGTTTTCTCAGTATTTTGTAGTTAAAAATTGGAATTTTATTGAACCTAAAACAACAGCTAATCTAGATTATTTATCTGAAAGTAATATTGAAGAATTAGATAAGTCAATTGAACTATATGGTTCTCTATCATGGGATGAAATTAGAGAAAAATCTCATGACTACGCATGGAGAAATACAGCTAAAGATCATATAATTTCTTTAGAGCAGATAATGCTTGAGAATGGTGAAACTGATGATTACATACAATATATTACTTCACACATAAAATCTCAACAAAACTGCCTATAATACGCTAAAAAACAAACAATTAACACTGTATACTTCGCGTATTAATAAATTTATTTTACTTTCGGTTTGTAAAAAACTAAAATAACATGATAAATTACAAGTCTTTACTAGCATCTCTTTCATTAAAGCGTGGAACAATCTTTCACTCTGATATATTCACAAATATAGATCACGGAAATTTTTTTGTTATTATAGGTGAAAATCAAGGAGAATATATAGGCTTTTTTTTATATTAACTCTCGTATTCATCCCTCTATATATTCAAAGACAACATTGCTTAATCTACAATACCCTTTAAAAAAGATAAAATATAACTTTCTTCGTTACGATTCTTTTTTAGCGTGTAATAACATTACACGAATAAATAAAACAAAATTAATCACATCTATAAACGAAGGAAAAAGTGTGATTAAAGGCGAATTGGACACTGAAGACCTTACAAATATACTTTCGATGGTTAGAGAATCTAAATTATTCTCACGTGTGGAGAAAGAAACTTTCTTTAAATAACATAACAATCAAAACAACAACACGTTACGTCAATTAAGTTCACACCACCCACTAGTGTTTTTTAAATTACACATATTTATAACTCCCATTATTTACTTCATGTTATTGTACTTTATAATTTTTTTATATATCTTTACGTTTTAGAAAAAGGAACTTAAGGAAACTTACAACAATTAACTTCCTTAAAATAAAAATTCCTTAAATTATTTAAAATTAAAATTTATAATTATGATTATTTCAGAAGGCTTTATACTGATTATCGTTATTGGGATAGTTGGTTTTATAGTGCAATCTAAACTAAAGAATGTTTTTAAAAAATATTCTCGTGTACTTGCTCCAGGTGGCATGACAGGTAGACAAATAGCTGAGAAAATGTTAGCAGACAATGGAATATATGATGTTCGCGTAATAAGCACTCCTGGTCAACTTACAGACCACTATAATCCTGCAACAAAAACTGTTAACTTAAGCGAAAGTGTATATAACCAAAATTCTGTTTCTGCTGCTGCTGTAGCTGCTCACGAATGTGGTCACGCTGTGCAACATGCTAGAGCTTACGCTCCATTAAAAATGCGCTCAGCAATTGTACCTATAGTGCAGTTTTCATCTACTTGGGCTCAAATTATGATACTTATAGGTATATTCACTATAAACAGTTTCCCTGCATTATTTTGGATAGGTATAGCAATGTTGGCTTCACTACTTTTATTTAGTGTAATAACTTTACCTGTAGAATATGATGCTTCAAGACGCGCTCTAGTGTGGCTGAAATCTTCGGGTTCACTATCTGCTATACAAGTAAGACAAGCTAACGAAGCGTTAACTTGGGCTGCTAGAACCTACCTTGTTGCAGCGCTTTCTGCTCTTGCTACTTTAGTGTACTATTTAGGTTTCGCTCGTCGTGACTAATAGATAATATAATACTAAAAAAGGTAACCAAATTTTTATTTGGTTACCTTTTTTTAGTTAAACATCAAAAGTTGCTGTCTTGCAAGTATTAAATAGAGATATCTAATATCTCAAAACTCATAATTCCTGAAGGCACAGTAACATCAACTACATCACCCTTAGCTTTACCTAATAAAGCCTTAGCTATAGGTGTGCCTACAGATAATTTACCCTCTTTAATATTTGCTTCATTCTCACTAACTATAGTGTAAACAACTTGCTTTTTTAGCTTCTTGTTAAGAAGTGTTACCTTATTAAGAATTTGAACTGTATCTGTATTTATCTGTGACTGATCTAAAATTCGTGCAGCAGCAAAAGTCATCTCTAACTTTGCTATTCTCATCTCTAACAAACCTTGAGCTTCTTTAGCAGCATCATATTCTGCATTTTCACTCAAATCACCTTTATCACGAGCTTCCGCAATCTGTTGTGAAATGGCAGGTCGCTCAACTCTTCTTAAATGGTCTAACTCTTCTTTTAGGTTTTTGTATCCTTCTTCAGTTAAATAAACTATTTTAGACATATATTATCTATTTTGGTATTGATAAATAAAAAATTAGAATCCCAACTTTACAATCTAAAGTTAGAATCCTATCCACTAATTAATGGTACAAATGTATGAAAAATACTTAATAAAAACAAATTTTAAATCAATTATCACATTTTTATGCCAAATCTTTAAGCATTTTAAGCCATTTGTCGCATAAGTATAAACTTATAATTATTTACATTGCATAAAACGTGCCTATTTTGAAAATTCAAAGACTACCCTTAGTTATTTTTTTAAGAAAGTTATAACAACATTTAGTATTTTTCAAAATTCTTTACACAGTAAACCTCTGATAATTAACAAACTTAATTCAATACTATCACTATATCTAGGTAATTATGTTTCTTAATTTTTATTTTGTATAAAAATTAACTATTTTTGGAAGTTGAAACTATGTGTACTTCACATAAGAAACTGTTAAAACAATAAAGGGGGAGTTTTATAAATTACTTTTATAAGTTCCCTAAAGTCTTTAAAATATATAAATGAAATTATCAGACGTTAGTAGCGAACAATACGCTATAATAAATCACGTGGGCGGAGACGAGTCTTTTGTTAAGCGTGTAGCAGAAATGGGATTCATAAAGGGTAGAAAGGTATTTGTTGTAAAAAACGCGCCTTTGAAAGACCCTATTGAATATCATTTAATGGGATATAGTGTTTCTTTACGCCGTAAGGAGTCTAGACTGATAGATGTAACTGTAGTTGAGAATGGTGATAGTGTCAATGACTCAGAAACAACACCTCTACAATCTGAACCTACAAATGTCCTATACCATAAACAACACGACAGTAAACATAAAGAAATAAATGTTGCTTTGGTAGGCAACCCTAACTGTGGGAAAACAACACTTTTCAACTTTATGGCTAATAAAGATGAACATGTTGGAAACTACTCAGGTGTTACTATAGACTCTAAAGTTGCTTCTGTAGAATTTAAAGGCTATACTATTAATATTACAGACCTTCCAGGAACTTACTCCCTAACAACTTACTCTCCCGAAGAAATAGTAGTGAGAGATATATTAACAGAGAATGAGTTTAACTTTATTATCAACGTTATAGACTCTACAGTACTAGAAAGAAATCTTTTCCTTACTAGTCAGCTTTTAGATTTAGGCTGTGAAGTTATTGTAGCTATGAACATGTATGATGAGTTACAAACGTCGGGTGATACTTTTGACTATAAAACTATGTCTAAACTCTTTGCTTCTCCTTTCATTCCTACTGTGGCGAAAAGAGGACGTGGTGTAGCTCAGATTCTTGATGAGATAGTCAAAAAATATGAGAATAATACAGAACCTCGTGTTAAAGTTGTTTCTAACTTAGGAGGACTACTAGAAGAAAAAGTCCAAAAAATAGAAGAGCTTCTTGTAAGTGAAAACAACAACAAAATACCTACTCGCTTTAGTGCTATCATGTTATTAGAAAGAAATAGCTACTTTATTGACAAATTCAGTAGTGAAATAAATGAGAAATGTAGCGCTCTTAGCAAAAAAATAGAAGCAGAATATAAGGAAAGTATAACTAGCGTATTTGCTGATGCTCGTTATGGTTATATCGCAGGGGCATTGAAAGAAACTCTTACATTAAACAGTAATAGACACAAAAAATCTAAGCAAATAGACAACCTGCTTACCAATAAATACTGGGGTTTTCCTTTCTTTATCGCTATTATGTGGCTAATTTTCTTTGCTACATTCTACCTAGGTGAATATCCTCAGATGGCTTTAGAGTACTGTTTTGCCCTACTTCAAGATGCTACAACTACATTTATCCCTGAGGGTGTGTTACAAGACTTGCTTTCCGAAGGTATAATTGGTGGTATAGGTGGTGTATTAGTATTCCTGCCTAACATCTTACTCCTATTCTTATTTATATCCATACTTGAAGACTCAGGTTATATGGCTCGTGCAGCCTTTATCATGGATAAGTTGATGCATAAGATAGGTTTACATGGCAAGTCCTTTATTCCTTTAGTAATGGGATTTGGTTGTAACGTTCCTGCTATTATGGCTACACGTATTATTGAGGATAACAAAAATAGACTTTTAACTATTCTTATTAGTCCTTTTATGTCTTGTAGTGCTCGTCTACCTGTATATTTACTTATCGTAGGAGCTTTTTTCCCTGAATATGCAAGTCTCGTACTTTTTGGGATATACATGTTAGGAATAATATTAGCCATTGTATCTTCGTTAATTTTTAAGAAATTCCTTATCAAAGGTGAAGATCAGCCTTTTGTGATGGAGCTTCCTCCTTATCGTATACCATCTGCAAAATCTACTATTAAACACATGTGGAATAAGGGTTCTCAATATCTTCACAAAATGGGGGGTATCATACTTGTTGCATCAATGATAATATGGACACTTAGCTACTTCCCTAATCAGGAAAATAGCTACCTTAAAAAGATAGGTCACACTGTAGAGCCTGTTGTTGCTCCTTTAGGTTTTGACTGGAAAATTGGTGTAGGGTTGATATCTGGTATCGCTGCTAAGGAAATTGTTGTTAGCACTATGGGCGTTATAAACAACATAGAAGCTGACGGTGAAGATGGAGAGAGAGACTTAACAAATATGCTAAAGAAAGATACTCACAGCAATGGAGAGCTTGTATTTACTACCGCTACTGCTTTTTCTTTCCTTGCCTTTGTACTTATCTACTTCCCCTGCTTTGCGGTTATTGCTGCTATACGCAAGGAAACAGGTCTGTGGCGTTGGGCGGTATTTGTAATGGTATACACCACATCGCTAGCATGGCTAGTAAGTTTTGCAATTTATAATCTACTTAGTTAATATGAATAGTCAGGAAATAATAGCTCTTATAGTGTATATAGCTGTAATGAGTTGCGGAATATGGCTTATGCGTAAGTCCACTGCTGCTAAGAAACATAAATGCTCTAACAAATGTAAAAACCTATAGGGAAATTTTAAAGGGGAGTTCTAAAACTAAATTTGGAAGTTCCCTTTATAATATAAAATTTATATGGAAACTAAACAATATGAAAGGCTCTTAGAGATTCTTAACAAATTAAGAGTTGAGTGTCCTTGGGATAGAAAGCAAACTTTTGATTCCCTAAGAAGTAACACCATAGAGGAATGTTTTGAGCTTTGCGATGCTCTAACAGATAAAGACTATATGGGTGTAAAAGAAGAACTTGGAGATATGCTTCTTCATATCATCTTCTACTCTAAGATTGCAGAAGAACAAGGTCTCTTTAATATAGAGGATGTTGCAGAATTTGTTTCTGAAAAGCTCATCTATCGTCACCCTCATGTTTTTGGGGATGTGAAAGTGAAAAATGATGAAGAAGTCTCAAAAAACTGGGCTGCACTGAAATTAAAGGAGAAAAAAGGGGACAAAACTGGCGTTCTTGCTGGGGTACCTCGCTCACTTCCTGCACTTATAAAGGCTTACCGCATGCAGAAAAAAGCTGCTAATGTAGGCTTTGATTGGGATAACAAAGAGGATGTTTGGAATAAGGTGAAAGAAGAAATAGCTGAATTTGAAGCCGAGATAGACAATAACGACTTTGAAGCTCAACAAGATGAGTTTGGAGATTTACTATTTTCGCTTATCAATGCAGGTAGAAAACTTGGCATAGACCCAGAAGTGGCTCTTGAAAAATGCAACAAAAAATTTCTTTATAGATTTAACTATATAGAAAAACATTCAGACAAACCAATTAACGAGATGACACTTCCTGAGATGGAAGACCTTTGGGTTGAAGCTAAAAAGCACTAATTAAGAATTATTATGGCACTAATAAAATCAGTAAGAGGTTTTACACCTACCTTTGGTGAAAACTGCTATCTTTCAGAAAATGCAACTATTGTTGGAGATGTAACAGTTGGTAGAGACTGTAGTATATGGTTTAACGCTGTATTGCGTGGTGATGTGAATACTATTACTATAGGTAATAAAGTTAATATTCAAGATGGAGCTGTTATTCATACTCTTTATAAACGCTCTACAACAGAGATAGGTGATAACGTATCTATCGGTCATAATGCTGTGATACATGGCGCTAAGATTGAGGATAACTGCCTTATAGGTATGGGAGCTACAGTACTTGATAATGCCGTGATAGGTAAGGGGTCTATAATAGCCGCTAATGCTCTTGTGTTGACTGGTACGATGGTAGAACCTGGGTCAATATACGCTGGAGTCCCTGCTAAGAAGGTGAAAAGCGTTGCCCCAGAACAAAACAAAGAAATAATAGAGCGGATAGCGCAAGACTACCTAATGTACTCCACCTGGTATAAGTAGGCGTGGGTTTCGCTTTTAAGGGTCAGTGAAGGCTTTTCCCAATAACGGCCTACATTTTTCACCTTTTCCGAAAAAGAAGTGCTCACAACCTCTAGGTTGCTCCGCGTTCTTTTCCGAAAAACGCAAAAAATCTAAGCCATTCTTGGAAAAAGCGAACAATCGTGGACGTTAAACTTTTAATCTCCATGCAGCATCGAGCTGCATGGAGATTTTTTTGAAAATAGTTACCTGGGTCGAACAGGGTCGGGCAGGGTCAAACTGAGTCAAGCTGGGTCGCGACAAGCGTGGAAATTATTCACAAAATTTTCCCAACAATTTTTCAGAAATTTCCCAATAATTTTTCAGCAATTTTTCTAGCAATATTTAGTCGCTTGTCGCCCTATCACCTATCACCTATCACCTACAAGCTAAAAGCTAAAACCCTCCGACAATTTTCAGCAAAAAAGGCAGGTGAAATTTATTAACATAAATTTTACCTGCCTTTTAAATCACCTATTGTCTCTAGTAATTACCCTTTTATTAATGACAAAAACTCTTTTTTCAAATCTTTATCTTCAAGGAATCGCCCTGAGTAAGCAGAAGTCGTTGTAGTGCTATTTTGCTTCTGTACTCCGCGCATTTGCATGCACATGTGGCTAGCCTCAATTACTACTGCTACACCTAACGGTTCAAGTGCATCTTGTATGCAATCTTTTATGCTTTCTGTAAGCCTTTCTTGCACCTGCAACCTACGCGCATACGCTTCTACAACCCTCGCAATTTTTGAAAGTCCCGTAATGTGCTTATTTGGCAAATACGCAACATGAACTTTACCGTAAAAAGGTAAAATATGATGCTCACAAAGAGAATATAACTCTATATCCTTTACTATTACCATCTCCTTGTAGTCCTCCTTGAATTTTGCCGATAATAACATCGACTTTGGATCCTCAGAATACCCCTTTGTTAAAAAAGACATGGCCTTGGCTACACGCTCAGGTGTCATCATAAGACCTTCTCGTTCAGCATCTTCACCTAGTAACTCAAGTATTGATTTATAATGATATTTTAACTTATTTAAGGTGTCTTCGTTGTACTTATTTTCCTGCGAAAAATTACCCTCAAAATCAGTATTAGATTGTTTATTATACATTTCAAATTGTTTTATAATACAAAAGTAGAAATTTTTTTAAAAAAAACGAAAAAAAACACTGTGATTTAATTAACAATAAAAAAAAAGTATTATCTTTGTACCATAATTTCATAGAAATGATTATATTTGCAGTAGAGTTATTGAGCATGTTTATGCTATGAAACAATAATAATATTAGGTATACGTTTTGTATATGAAATAAAAGGAATAAATTATTTAATTTTAATATAAAAATTACTATTATGTCAAAAGTTGATTTAAGCAAATATGGTATTTGCGCAGACGTTGAGATTGTTCACAATCCAACTTACCAAGAGCTTTACGTTGCAGAAACAGATCCTTCTTTAACAGGTTTTGAAAAAGGTGTTGAAACTGTAACTGGCGCGGTAGCTGTTGATACAGGTGTATTTACAGGTCGTTCTCCAAAAGACCGTTACATCGTTAAAGATGCAACTACAGAAAATACTATCTGGTGGGACGGTACTATCAACAAACCAGTTTCTACAGAAATCTGGACAGAACTTAAAGGTGTTGTTATCAACCAACTTTCTACAGCTAAAAAACTTTACGTAGTTGACACTTTCTGTGGTACTAACGCTGACACTCGTATGAAAGTACGTTTCATCGTTGAGGTAGCATGGCAAGCTCACTTCGTTACAAATATGTTCATCCGTCCTTCAGTTTACGAACTAGAAAACTATGGTGAGCCAGATTTCGTTGTATTCAACGGTTCTAAAGTAACAAACCCTAACTGGAAAGAGCACGGTCTTAACTCTGAAGTATTCGTTCTTTTCAACCTTACTGAGAAAGTTCAGATCATCGGTGGTACTTGGTACGGTGGTGAAATGAAAAAAGGTATGTTCGCTATGATGAACTACTACCTTCCTCTTAAAGGTATGGCTTCTATGCACTGTTCTGCTAACGTAGGTGAAGATGGTGATGTAGCTGTATTCTTCGGTCTTTCAGGTACTGGTAAAACTACTCTTTCAGCTGACCCTAAACGTTACCTAATCGGTGACGATGAGCACGGTTGGGACGATCACGGTGTATTCAACTATGAAGGTGGTTGCTACGCTAAAACTATCAACTTATCTCAAGAAAACGAACCAGATATCTGGAAAGCTATCAAACGTGACGCTCTTTTAGAAAACGTTACTGTTAACGCTGACGGTTCTATTGATTACGCTGACGGTTCTAAAACAGAAAACACTCGTGTTTCTTACCCTATTACTCACATCAGCAAAATCGTTCTTCCATCAAAAGCTGGTCACGCTAAGAAAATTATCTACTTATCAGCTGACGCATTTGGTGTACTTCCTCCAGTTTCTGTTCTTGATGATGCTCAAGCACAATATCACTTCTTATGTGGTTTCACATCTAAGTTAGCTGGTACTGAGCGTGGTATCACTGAACCAGTTCCTTCTTTCTCTCCAGCATTCGGTGAAGCGTTCTTAACTCTACACCCTACTACTTATGCTTCAACTCTTGTTCACAAAATGAACGAGCACGGTGCTAAAGCATACTTAGTAAACACTGGTTGGAACGGTACTGGCAAACGTATCTCTATTAAAGATACTCGTGCTATCATCGACGCTATCATCGACGGTTCTATCGAAACTGCTGAGAAAGTTCACATTCCAATTCTTAACCTTACAGCTCCTACAGCTCTTAACAACGTTTCTGAAGGTATCCTTGATCCACGTCAAACTTACGAAGACGTTACTGTATGGGAAGGTAAAGCTAAAGATCTTGCTGCTAGATATATCAAAAACTTTGAGCAATACTGTGATAACGATGCTGCAATCGCTCTTATCCCAGCTGGTCCTCAACTATAAGGAACTTATAAAACTACCTTGTAGTTTTATATCTCCTAATTTATTAGTGAGACAAAAAAAGGAGAATCCGTTTACGGGTTCTCTTTTTTTGTAGCCTACATCACAACTTAAGTGGGATAAAATAATTATTGGTGTATTTTTAAGAGTACTATTGGAGATGAGATTTTTTGCAATTGAATCGAAAATATAGTGGTTCTATATTGAGATTTAATAGTGAAAAATATCACTCCAAGAGTGCTATTAAAAATATGGCAATAATTGTTTTATACTACTTATTAACCATCTTTTAAAAGAAATAATCCCCAAAAAAGATGGAAAATAGAAAAAAATAATGTATTTTTGCGTACTATGAAGAAAACTTCGTAACTTATATCGTTAACAATTTAATTTTTTTATATGTATCCTTTACAAGCAATGGAAGCTACTCAAATGATGGTTTCTCAAGTTAAAAGTGTGGGTCTTTCAGATCTTATTATGGCAGGTGGCTGGCTTATGATTCCTCTTGCAGGGCTTCTAGCAGCAGCAGTGTTTATTTTTGTTGACCGCTTCCTAATTATTAGAAAAGCATCAGGCAATGAACTTAAACTTATGAACAAAGTCCGAGAACTAATAGTAGATGGCGACCTTAGAGCAGCAACAGCAGCATGTAGAAAAGCTAACACCCCTACAGCTCGTATGATAGAAAAGGGAATTAGTAACCTTGGTCGTCCCCTAACTGACATACACTCACTAATAGAAAATACAGCAAACTTAGAAGTGTCTAAACTGGAAAATAACCTTCCCTTCCTTGCCACTATTGCTGGTGGTGCTCCTATGATAGGTTTCTTAGGTACTGTAATAGGTATGGTAGAGGCTTTTATTAATATGAGCCAAGCAGGAGGCGCTATAGATATGAGCTTGCTTTCTAGTGGTATGTATACCGCAATGGTGACTACTGTGGCTGGACTTATAGTGGGGATTCCTGCTTATTTCGGGTATAACTTCTTAGTACAGAAAATCGAAAAAGTAGTATTCCAAATGGAGTCTAATACTATAGCCTTTATGGATTTAATAAGCCGTCCTCAGTAACCGAAGTAACACTGAGGGTAGTTCGGGAAGGCTTTTCCCAATAACGGCTCATCTTTGCGACCTTTCAGGGCATTTCAATGCTCACAGCCTCCGCTTAAAATGCCCTGAAACGCCGCAAATATGAACCATTCTTGGAAAAAGCGGACAGCCGTGGACGTTATGTACCGCTCATGCAATCCAACCCCCGTTTCAATTAAAGATTGAATGACCTAAGGTTGAATAACTGAGGGTTTAATGACTGAGGGTCAATAAATAAAGGCATTATAACTAGTAAGAAATAATCAATAATAACTATAATTATGGCAATAAAAAGAGGATCAAAGGTGGAGACCGCAAGTAGTTCAGCTTCAATGACTGACCTTATGTTTCTGCTGCTTATATTTTTTATGGTGGCTACAACTCTTATAAATCAAAATGCTCTAAATATACAACTGCCTCAAAGCTCTAATGTAGTTAATGATAAACCATCAACTACATTATCTGTAACAGAAAATTTAGACTACTTCATAGATAATAAACCTGTAAGATACTCAGAGATAGAATCTATATTGAGAGAGAAATTTAAAGGTATACAAAAACCTATACTCATGATTAGTATAGACAAAAGAGTACAAGTCCAAGAATTAACGAAGTTTATGAATATGGCCAAAGAAAATAAATTTGACCTGTTTATGATGACTTCCCCTAATTAATAATGAATATAAAAAAAGAGATGCAAAAAAACAATTATGTCTTTGCATCTCTTTTTTCTTAACTGTTTAAGTAAACTTCTAAAAACTACAAACTGATTGTCAACTTTTCATTTTCACCAATATGACAATTAGTTACGATGTAACTTTCTGCAAGTTTACTTATCCTAACAGTCTTCCCTGCTTTAAGTCTAATGGTTTGACCATTTGCTCTTATAGGATATGTAATATCTGAATTATTATAAACCTCAACTACATCTTCTCCAACTTTTGTTATCTCTAAAGATGCTTTTACAAACTTCTCTAACAAATCCTTATCTCCTGCCAATTGACCATTAAAAAACGCTATGGTACGCCTAGCATCCATCGCCTCTCTAAGCGATTCTTTGGTCTTTTCCTTAGCAAATACAATAGTCATAGGACGTATATTTTTACCATAATGTGTAACTATCAAATCGTGTATATCTGAACACGCAAAATAAGCTAAATTATAGTCATTACACCATTTAAATGATCTAGGGTAATATTCTATGTCGTTAAAAACTTCTACTGCACTTATCTTTTTATCTTTAATTAGTTGTTCATGTACAGGGTAAAGAGTGGTTTTATCATCTGGCCACCCTGGGTGATTCCACAGAATATAAGCACCCTGTGATACAGCTATATCTATTGCCTCAAGTTCATTGTCAACATCTAAAGCATTAGCATCTTTTATAAAAAGAGCGTTTAAGTGACCTAAAGGTTTTGAACGTGTGATTTCTATTCCTGGGACAACTAAAATACCTTTGTTTTTAGCATGATTAGCTGCAATTTTATTAGATTCATTTAAATCACCTTTGACAACATCCTTATAAGGCCTGTATTCAATATGATCCGTAATTGCTATTACATCTAACCCATCAGACCACGCTTCATCTACTCGTGTTGTAGGCCAAACCTCACCATCAGAAAACACTGTATGTATATGGAAGTCACATTTTAAAGGTGTGTAACCATCAACTTTAGGTAGGCAAATGTGGTTTCTAACCTGGCTTTTCAGTACTACATCTCCAAATTCATATACTTCTGAATTTTGTATTTGTGCCATTGCAGAACTAGCACTTAACATAAGAATTGCTAAAAGGTAATTTCTCATAGTTTTAAGATTAATAATTTGTTCGAAAACAAATAGCATTTATTAATAGTAGCATACATCACTACAAAAATAAAAATAAATATGACAAAAACCATAAAGATATCATAATATTTTTATCCTTAACCATAAAACCCAAACAGCCAACCACTTATCACACACCTACAATTATTGTCTTTATCGGTATTAACCATTATTTAGTCGCTTGTCGCAACACCTAACACCTTAACGTCTTTTCTTTTTAGGTCTCCCTTTTGTGCCTTTAGCATCACCCTGAGATTCAAGTGCTTTCATAACCCCTAAAGTCATATAAGGATGATTACTATTCGTTGGTATATTCTGCTTCATTAACTTGCAAATAGACTCTAATAATAGCTTATCCGTAGGACACGTCAAAGATATAGCCTTGCCTGAACGGCCTGCTCTTCCTGTGCGCCCTATTCTGTGAATATACTGCTCAGGAGATTGAGGTAATCCATAATTAAATACATGCGTTATAGTATCTATATCTATGCCACGAGCTATAACGTCTGTAGCTACCAAAATTACCGTTTCTAACGACTTAAACCTTGCAATGATATGTTCTCTTGCTGCTTGTGATTTATCACTGTGCATGGCCTCTGCTTTTAGACCATTCATTGACAACACCTCAACCAACCTATCTGCCATGTTTCGTGAACGTGTAAAGATAACAGACTGACTAGGGTTTTCTTTATGTAGCAAGTGTAATAATAAGGAGTCCATCATTGACTTTTCTACAAAATAGTTCACCTGCTCGATATTCTCTACTGCTAAGCGTTGATTTTCTACCGCTAGATGCTCAATATTACCACATAATTCAGCAATAACACTTTTTACCACCTCTGTCATAGTCGCTGAAAAACAAAGAGATATAGTGTCTTTTGTTCTTAGCTGAGCTAACAGTTTTATAGGCTCTAGAAATCCTAAATCTAACATCTGATCTACCTCATCAAGCACAAAATAAGCTAAATCATTAAGCTCAATAACTTTCTGATCTAATATATCTATTAAGCGACCTGGCGTAGCAATGACAATATCTGAAACCTTTAATCCCTCTATTTGAGGCTCATATTCCACACCACCATATATCACGACATGCTTTAGGGAAGTGCTCTCACATAAAAAAGCACACACCTCTCCTACCTGCTGAGCTAACTCACGTGTAGGAACAAGCACTAACAGCTTTCCCCTACCCCCTTTTTGAGTAAGAAGTTGCACTAAGGGTAATAAATAAGCTAGAGTCTTACCACTTCCTGTCTGTGAAGTCGCTACTATACTGGAATTATTTAACACCTTTGATATTACTAACTCTTGTATAGGTGTCGGTTGGGAAATATTTAATTTTTCTATTCTTTCTGTAAAGGAACTATTTATTCCTAAATCTTCAAATTTCATAATTGTTATTTATTGCAATCTAGTAAATTACATTTTAAAATTCATTAAGGGGAGTTCTAAATCCAAACCTGAATAAAGGCAATTATTGAAACTCCCCTTAAGGAATAATCTATTTTTTAAATAAATATTTCTTTAAAACTATTAATATATTTTTTGTTGAGACAAATTCTACTTCTTCAAAATCTTTAATTGTTATATCCTTTATTACTACATCAAACACATTTGAACCAATTGTTTCTTTGTCTTTAGGCATATTATTCACTAGCTTATCTTTCGTACTTTCTCTTAGTTTATTTAAAATATCTTCATCTCCAATAAGAGAATGGTAGGTCAACGCTTTAACTTCATTGCTAAGAGTCTCTATTATAGCTCTAGTAATAGACAGCCTGTAATTCATAAATATCCAATTTATTGCTATGAATACAAATCCCAAAACAGTAGTTACTAAAGTAAACAGTATCACTTGATTACATGAAATATTAAAAATAACAACATTACAGTAAATTGTGATAAAATTATTAAAAAATGGAGAGGTATGGAATGCTACTAATAATAATGATATCCAAATCCAAGGAACCATTATTCTATTTTTAACGCCACAAATAGAAAGTATAAAATATAAAAGAACTATCGTATTACATGTAGCTATTCTATAAATATAAGCATTATAATGAGTTAAAACATCATAAGATTCAAAACCTATGAAAGCTAAAAGCATTATACAATATGATAACATTAAGATATTTAATCGTCTGAATCTAATACTTATGTCTTTATTCCACTTTTCTGTAAAAAAGTCATCTGCCTTAAAAGACACATTATATGCTTCAATGTTAATCATGTGATGAAAATCTGACAACTCTTGACTAAGATTAAGAACAGTATGATTCAGTGGATTCTGATTTAGCACTTTATCATACATCAATAATAAATAAACACCTCCGATAAATTGTATCAGAGGTGCAAAATTCATAAATGATAACACTGCATCTAATTTCTCCATATCCTAAGACAATTGTTTAAACGCTTCATCAAATATCCCAGATAAAGCATTTGCCATTTTTGGAAAATTAAATGATCCAGCAGCTTTATATTCTAAAGGCTCATATTCAAGCCTAAACATCTTATCATCATATACCGAAAAATTACATTCTTTGTATTTCAAGTTTGATGATAAATATTTCTGTACTTCAGGTGTTATTATTTTTATTTCTACTTTATCTGACTCTTTTAGAAGTTTATAGATGCGATTATCATCATTAGGCTGAGAAACCAACATCACTTTAACGAATTCTAAATCATCAGATCCTATAAGACATTTTAAAGATTTTTCATATTCCTCTTTACCACAAACGCCTTTTAATTCCAAACCATTTGAAAACATTCTTACTGTCTTATGTGTATTATCAAACAAAGTTGACAAAAGAACATTCACATGTTCAACTCCGCTATTCATAAAAACATCATCAGAATCACTTTCTAATAATCTTTCTAAATAGTCTTTATAGCTATCTAAACATTCTCTATTCAACATAATCGTAACATTTAAAATACAAAGATAATAATTATTATAGTAATTACAATAAAATAACTATGCAATTATCACCTACAACACATTTATAATAAGGTAATTTCTAAAAACCAGATTTTACACTACTTAAGACTTATTGTCACAAACAAAATAAGAGAAATTGATATCCCTATTATCGCTTGCTGTACTGAGGCTATCTCCCATAAACAAGGAAGTGGAACTCCTAGGGCTATAAGCATATTGTAACTGGAAAATAGAAACCCAAAAATCATAGAAACCACCGCGGCTCTACTTGTAGACCTCTTCCAAAAGAAGGCTCCCAGTATAGGAACAAAAGCTCCTGTAGCTATGAAGTCTGCACCTATCCATGAAACAGCTACTACAGACTCTATACGTAAAGCTATAACTAGAGCCACAACAAATACTATAAGTGTAGAAATTCTTCCTGCCCAGACTAGCTGCTTAGATGAAGCGTCTGTTTTAATGTATTTCTGATAAATATCTACAGTCAAAGATAATGCTCCTGTATTTAATAGAGAATCCATAGTTGACATAATAGCAGAACATAGACCTACAAAAATTAAAGCACTTAACACAGGAGAATTTATCATCTTTACCATAGCAGGAACTATACCACCCTGAGGCATGCTATCAAACATAACAGAAGAACACATACCTGTAAGAGTAACCATTAAGTAAAGAGGTATAAAAACAATAAAACTTAGAGCCATCATATTTTTAGCACTTTTCTCTGTCTTTGCAGCTGAAATACGTTGCCACACATTAGCTTGCACAGCCCACGAAACCCCAAAAGTAAAAACATAGGCTAGATAGTCTGAAGCTCTACTCCAAAACTGAGTGTAATCGGGTTTCCCCAAGCTAAAAGCATGCTCCTCAACAGCCTGCCAGCCCCCTGAACTATTATAAGCAAAGACGAATAGCGCAACTCCACCTATAAGGAAAAATACAAATTGCAGTAAGTCCGTAAGCACTACCCCCTTAAAGCCACCAAACATAGAATAAAACAACACTATACTAGAGCCTATAATAGCACCTGACAAATAAGACAACTCAAAGAAAGATTGAAAGAAGTGACCTATGACTATCACCTGGGTAGCAACACCCAAAGTCATAAAGACAAGTATAAAAAGAGTTAAGATACGACTAGCCTGTTTGTTATAATGTTTTTCTATTAACTCAGGTTGACTTATGGTATTAGCACGACGTATCTTGTCAGCTATGCAGTACATAAAAAAGGTGGAAATTAAAACAGGCATTCCATATATCCAGAAAGAGCCTAAGCCATCATTATAAGCATGGTCTACAAGATCTATAGACGAACCTCCTCCCCACCATGAGGCTATAAAGGTTATGGCTAAAAGCCAAGAAGGTAAACTTCGTGATGCAAGAAAATAGTCTGTAGTATTTTTTGAATTACTATTCCTTATACCTATTAACACAACAATGATAAGGTAGATGATTAGAAATATAACCGAAAGATTTTGTCCCATTATATAATGATTAAAAAAACATGTTTAAAGAAACCTTTAATCAAGTATTAGAAATTCCTTTTAGCAACAAATATACTACTTTTTTGGTATAATGAACAAAATGTGTTAGAAATACTAATTTCTCCACTCTCTACACTCCCTTTTTCTACCTATATGGGACTACTTAAAATCAGCATTAAAGAGTTTCTAAAATCTTAAGGTTACTCACTGCCATTTCGTGACCTTGCTCTGCAGCTAAAGTATACCATTTTTTGGCCTCTTCATAATCTTTATTAACTCCTTGACCATTACAATAACATATCCCTAAATTATTCTGAGCTTCCGCATAACCTTGCTCTGCTGCTAAGGTAAACCATTTTACAGCCTCACTATAATCTTGTGCAACTCCACAACCACTTAAATAACAAACACCTAAATCATTTTGAGCTTCTGCATAGCCTTGCTCTGATGCTAAGGTGTACCATTTCACAGCTTTACTATAATCTTGTGAAACACCATAACCATTTAGATAACACATACCTAAATTATATTGCGCACCTACATGCATTTGTTCCGCTAATACAAGATTCCAACACTTTACAGCTTCTTTATAATCCTGTGCAACTCCCAGTCCCATAGTATAACAAAATCCTAAATTATATTGAGCTTCAACACTTCCCTTATTTGCTGCTAAGGTGTACCATTTCACAGCCTCACCATAATCTTGTGTGACTCCACGCCCTCTATAATAACAAACACCTAAATTATATAGAGCTGAAGTATACCCTTTCTCTGCCGCTAAAGCGTACCATTTTACAGCTTCGTTATAATCTTGTGCGACTCCTCTACCACTGGAA
>JAWXTP010000022.1:0-32100 GCA_044433415.1 Rikenellaceae bacterium | reverse complement strand
TGCTCTTTTCCTTGAAAGAGGTCTTTATAATGACCCTCTTGATATGGATAGCGAATGGGATTTCACTCCTTTAGCAGCAGCAGGAGACTCAGTGTCTGCTGGTAGCTGGTTGGGTGAAGTACCAGAAGGTGTTTTGAAACACAAAATTATGGTTCCTTTCAAGATGAAAGGAAATTACACTATAAAATCTGTAGTTAGTGCAGGTGTTTATAAAATTACAGACACAGTAGCTGTATTAACAGATAAAGCAGGCAACGAATACAACGTAAGCATGATACAAAAATGGCCAGTAAAAGAGGCTATTACTGCTTATGTTAATAAACCTAGACCATACAAAGTTATGGAAACAGGTATTCGTGCTATTGATACATTAAACCCTATTGCTGAGGGTGGTACAGGTTTCATCCCAGGACCTTTCGGAGCTGGTAAAACCGTTCTTCAACATGCTATCAGTAAGCAAGCAGAAGCTGACGTGATCGTAGTTGTAGCTTGTGGCGAGCGAGCTAATGAGGTTGTGGAGACTTTCGAAGAGTTCCCTAAACTTGATGACCCTCACACAGGACGTAAACTTATTGAACGTACAACGATTATATGTAACACATCTAACATGCCTGTAGCTGCTCGTGAGGCGAGTGTTTATTCAGGTATGACTTTAGGTGAATACTATCGTGCAATGGGACTTAAAGTTCTTATCTTAGCTGACTCTACATCGCGTTGGGCACAGGCTTTGCGTGAGATGTCTAATAGACTTGAAGAGTTACCTGGACCAGATGCGTTCCCTATGGACTTATCTTCTATTATTTCCAATTTCTATGCACGTGCAGGTATCGTAGAGCTTAGCAATGCAACAACAGGTTCAGTAACATTCATAGGTACTGTATCTCCTGCTGGTGGTAACCTTAAAGAGCCTGTAACAGAGTCTACTAAAAAGGCGGCTCGTTGTTTCTATGCCCTATCACAAGGACGCGCTGACTCTAAGCGTTACCCTGCGATTGACCCTATGGAAAGTTATTCAAAATATTTGGAATATCCTGAATTAATTTCTTACCTTGATGAAAACGTTGAGAAAGGTTGGGCTAATAAGGTGAATGATGCTAAGGCTATTATTATGCGTGGTAAAGAGGCTTTTGAGCAAATCAATATCTTAGGTGATGATGGTGTGCCAACAGAATACCATGACCGTTATTGGAAAAGTGAGCTTATTGACTATGTAATCTTACAACAAGACTCATTCGATAAGATAGACTGTAACTGTCCTATGTCTCGTCAAAAAGAGATGTTTAATAAAATTATGGACGTATGTAACACAACTTTACATCATAAAGATTTTGAGGAATGTTCTTCTTTCTATAAACAAGTTATCAACTTGTTCCGTCAGATGAACTTCTCTGTTTATGAAAGTGAAGGGTATCATACTTATTTTAAACAGGTATCAGAATTAATTCAGTCTAAGACAGAATAATAACCAAAAGAATAAATTCTTAGAATATGGAAACATTGGCATTTCAAAAAGTATACACAAAGATTGAAAATATAACAAAAGCAACAGTTACTGTTAAAGCAACTGATGTAGGAAATGAGGAACTTGCTCTTATTGGAGATAAGTTAGCTCAGGTAGTACGTATCAACGGTGAGGAGATTACTCTTCAGGTTTTTGCTGGTACTGAGGGCATTTCTACTCAATCTAATATTAAATTTTTGGGAGAACCACCAAAGTTAAAAGTAGGTGATGGTCTTGCAGGCCGTATTTTTAACGCTTATGGTAAACCTATAGATGGTGGCGAAATTGAAGGTACAGATAGAGAAATCGGTGGACCTACAATCAACCCTTACAAACGTAAACAACCGTCAGAGTTTATTCCTACAGGTATTGCAGGTATTGACCTTAATAATGCGCTTGTTTCGGGACAGAAAATTCCGTTCTTTGCTGACCCTGACCAACCTTATAACCAAGTAATGGCGAATGTAGCGCTAAAAGCTAAAGCCGACAAGATTATCTTAGGTGGTATGGGTATCACAAATGATGACTTTTTATATTTTAAAAACGTTTTCGATAATGCAGGTGCTTCTGACCGTATCGTATTTTTCGTAAACACTACAGAAAACCCTTCTGTAGAACGTCTGCTAGTTCCAGATATGGCTCTTACAGCTGCTGAATATTTTGCAGTTGATAAAGGTGAAAAGGTGTTAGTTCTTCTTACAGATATGACTCTTTATTCGGATGCCCTAGCTATCGTGTCTAACCGTATGGACCAAATTCCATCTAAAGACTCTATGCCAGGTTCGCTATATTCTGACTTAGCTAAAATCTATGAAAAGGCGGCTCAGCTTCCTAATGGTGGTTCTATTACTATCGTAGCGGTAACAACATTGAGTGGTGGTGATATCACACATGCCGTTCCTGATAATACAGGTTATATCACAGAAGGACAGTTGTTCTTACGTAGTGATAGTGATACAGGTAAAGTTATTGTTGACCCATTCCGTAGTTTGTCACGTCTAAAACAGCTTGTTATAGGCAAGAAAACTCGTGAAGACCACCCTCAGGTTATGAATGCGGCAGTACGTCTATATGCAGATGCTGCTAATGCAAAGACTAAGCTTGAAAATGGTTTCGACTTAACAGATTTTGACCAACGTACATTATCATTTGCTCATGACTACTCTAAAGAATTACTAGCAATTGATGTTAATATAGACGTAGAAGCTATGTTGAACACTGCTTGGAGCTTGTTTGGCAAGTACTTTAAGCGTGAAGAAGTTGCTATTAAGAATGAATTTATAGAGAAGTACTGGCCTAAACAATAGATGCTATGGCTATAAAATTTCAATATAACAAAACATCGCAGGGAGAGATGACCAAGCAGTTAAAAATGCGTGAAAAGGCTCTTCCGACGATTAAAAGTAAAGAATCTGCCCTTCGTTTAGAGGTTAAAAAGGCTAAAAAAGAGGCAGAGAAATATAGTCAGTTACAAGAAGAGATTTTTGCAAAATATGACTATATGGTTGCTTTGTGGGGCGAGTTTTCTACTGATTTCTTAGCTGTTAAGGATGTGAAACTTTCAGCGTATAAGATAGCAGGTGTGAAGCTAGCTCAGATAGATGAAGTTGTTTTTGAGGAGAAAGATTATGACCTTTTTTGGTCTCCAGTGTGGATTCCATCGGGTATAGAGCTACTAAAAGAAATAGTAAGAGTGAGTCTTGAATCTGAGTTAAACAACTATAAATCGTCGAAACTTGAATATGCACGTAAAAAGACTACCCAGAAGGTAAATCTTTATGAGAAAGTGCAAATTCCAGGTTACAAAGAAGCAATCTTGAAAATTAAACGATTTATGGAGGATGAAGACAACTTGTCTAAGTCTTCTCAAAAGATTGTAAAATCTCGTCACAATGCTCAGGCAGAAGCGGCAAATAACAGTAGTAAGGAGGATATGATATGGTAACGCCAATGACTAAATACACATTTCTGGTACATCATCTTTCTGTAGAGCAGTTCATAGGACAGCTTGGAGAGCTTGGTGTAGTAGATGTGACTGTTGTCGGAGCTGAATATACTGACTTCGAAAAGCAAATTGTTGCACAAATTAACGATGCTAAAGCTGTTAGAGACAAGATAGTGCGTTTTGGTTCTGAGAATAGTGAGCTTTGTGGTTCTGTTGGTAAGTTTAAGTATCAAAGTGCTACTGAGATTATTTCTAAGTTTAAAGAAACAAGCGACGATATAGATAAACTAGAGGTGCAACTTTCTAAATGTACTATAGAAAGTCGTGAAGTTGAAAAATGGGGTAGCTTTGATGCTTCATTATTTGATAAATTAGACGCTTGTGGTGTGCACCTTAGTTTCTATAGTGTTTCTGCTAGCGATTTTGATGATAAGTGGTGTGAGGATTACACCATAGAGATCGTTAAGAGAGATGCTCATAATGTAGCTTTCGTAGTGATAAGTGCAGTGGGAGATGAAGCGCCAGATTTTGGACGTTATCAACCAATTAAACGACCTGTGCATGATGTTACGACTCTAGATAAAGAGATAACAGAGCTTACAGCGGCTATCAACTCTAAAAAAGAGGAGCTTGCAAAGATTGCTAATAACTTAGGTTTATTAGAGGATTATATTGCAGCTACTGAAAATAGTCTTAAAGAAGAACTTCTAAAGAGCGGTAATCAAACCGTGGCGGAAGGTAAAATTTATGTTGTTGAAGGTTGGGTTCCAGAGGGTAAATATGACACTGTGGATGCTGAGTTTGCTGAAGGGGAAGTGGTAATCTTTAAAGATAAGCCTACACTTGAAGATAAACCTCCTATTCTTCTTAAAAATAATAAGTTTGCGAGTATGTGTGAGATGATTTCAAAACTATACTCTATGCCTTCTTATCATGAGTTGGATTTAACTCCTTTCTTTGCGCCTTTCTTTATTTTCTTTGTAGGTTTCTGTCTTGGTGACTTAGGCTATGCTGTGTTAGTACTTATTGCAGTCCTTGTTGCTAAAGTTAAGATTAAGGATGAAGCTACAAAACCTGTTTTAAACCTTGCTATGTGGTGTTGCTTTGCTACCATGCTTATGGGTGCTGTGACTGGTAATTGCTTTGGTATAGCTATGAATAGTTTTGAGGTATTCAAGGATGTTAAATTCATGGGACAGATGGATATGTTTGGATTTGCACTTGTGGTAGGTCTTGTACAGATTCTATATGCTATGTTTGTGAAAGTGTATGCAAGAACAAAATATCAGGGCTTTAAATATGCGGTTTCTACCCTGTGTTGGGCTATGACAATTATCACATGTGTAGTTACTTACTTATTAGAAGAGCAGGGCTCTAGTTTTACGTTTTCTTCTACAGCATTTAAGGTAATTTTAGGTGCTTTATTAGTGCTTAACGTATTATTCTCGGATGCTTCTAAAAAGAATTTATTAGTAAATATAGGCGGAGGAACATGGAGTCTATATAATAATGTGACAGGTCTTTTGGGTGATATACTATCATATATTAGACTTTTTGCACTAGGTCTTTCTAGTGGTATTATCGCTAGTGTATTTAATGATTTGGCTGTGGGTTTAAGTCCAGACGTTCCAGTTGTTAAGTATTTAGTGATGATAATAATTCTGCTGATAGGGCATGGAATTAACTTATTTATGTCTGCTATTGGTTCATTTGTACACCCTCTACGTTTAACATTTGTAGAATTTTATAACAATGCCGGATTCGAAGGTGGCGGTAGAGAATACACTCCTTTTAAAAAATAAAAATGTTTAATTTAAAAATAAAATTATTATGGAACCTATCTTATTAGCTTATTTAGGTGTAGCTTTAATGTTAGCGCTATCAGGTCTTGGTAGTTCATTTGGTGTAACTTTTGCAGGTAACGCTGCTGTTGGAGCAATGAAGAAAAACCCTACAGCATTTGGTCAATATCTTGTATTAAGTGCGATGTCTGGTACTCAAGGTCTTTATGGTTTTGTGGGTTATTTCATTATGAAACCATTTATCGTTGAAGGAATTACTATGACACAAGGTGCAGCTGCTCTAGGTGCAGGTATCGCTTTAGGTGTTGTTGCTATGATTAGTGCTATTCGTCAAGGTCAAGTATGTGCTAATGGTGTTGCAGCTATTGGTAATGGTTACAATGTATTTGCTCAAACACTTATTCTTTGTGTATTTACTGAGCTTTATGCTATCTTAGGTGTTGCCGCAGTATTCGTAATTTCTACAGTATTGTAGTCTTAGACACTTTAAAACCAAATAAAACAATGGGAGTTTCTGAACACATAAGTTCGGAAACTCCCATTTGTTTTAGGTTTTAGGTGATAGGTGTTAGGTGCGACAAGCGATTAAAAATAATAGTATTTCTAAATAGTTTTTTTTACAATATTTAGTCGCTTGTCGCACCTATGACCTATGACCTATTACCTAAAAACTACTCAGCATCTTTAACACAACGTAGAGCTTGACCTGAGTGAGCGCTAATGTATGCAAGGCTTAGACGGCCAGTTGGGTATAATGAAGATGTAAATGTACTCATTACACTAAAGAATTGAGTATTGTACCATGCGCCTGTGCTAGTGCTGTAGTTTGGTTGGTAACATGTAGAAGTCATATAATAACTTAATGCATGTTCGCCGTACCATTCTGTAACTGAAGTGTTAGAAGATTGAAGCATAGTAGCTTGGTAACGAGTTGTAGTAGATATAGAGTTGTCTTCGAAACCAGCTGCATAACGATAACCTGTGAAGATATAGTTAAAGCCACCTTCGTTTACTTTTGGAATAGGTGCAGAACCGTATGATTCATCATAGAAAAGAGCTTCTGTGTTAGTTTGGTTGCCTGTTTCACCAAATGCATTTTTGTTAGAAAGACCAACTAAATCAAAGTATTCAGCACGTGTAGGTATGTGCCATCCTGGAGGGCAAATACCTTGTTGACCTTCGAAGTCATAACAGTTAGTTTCTGAGATTTTTGTACCTCCTGTAAGAGCAACTTCAATGTCGTAAAGGTAACCACGGCTTTTGATGCCTTCTGCATCTGTTACAGGAACAACGTATTTTGAATCTGGAGCTAATGCTACAGTACCATCAATAACCATTTGGTCATAGTCAAGTTGGTAAGGATACCAAACACCGCTCCATACTGTTGGATCTTCTGATGGAGTGTAACCTTCTGGTAAGTAAGCAAGGTTTTCTGTCATCCAAGTAGAACCGTTAGAAAGAGTGATAGTATTGTAAGTAACACCGTCATAAATGAAGTAACCTTCAAATTCCTCAAAAGAAACTTCTTCTTTTTCTGCATCAGGAATAGTACCACCTTCTGTCCAGTCGTCAATGTCACCAGATAAATCTACATCAATATCATCAGCTGTAATTAATATCTCAGCTTTGTATTCGCTACCACCAACAAATGTAACAGAACCTTTTTGGTAAGATAGTTCAGCGCCACTTTCTAATATGATACTGAATGAGATAGCTACTGTTTGAGGAACGATAATAGCTTTGTAAGTCTCATCATCCCAAAGAGGAGCTTTGATGTCAGTAATAGTAGATGTTTCGTCAGCAACGATGCTCATAGTAGCAAGATCAAATGGTTGCTGTAGGGTAAGTACCGCCAATTTCTACGGCGCTAATACCTTGTCCACTTTGGTTGTCTAAAGTTACAACAATACGGCTTAAAGAGTGACTAAAGGTCATAGTTGTTCCTGCAACTGTAGGTGTAACATCACTTTTTGAAGCAATCATAAGGTCAGATTTAGTATAACCAGTAGCAGTTGATTGATCAGCTTGAACAGTGAAAGTTGTAGGAACACTTTCGCCAATAACATAAGGATAGTAAGCGTAAACTGTTGAAGTTTCAAGAACATTGTCGTACCATGTAAGGTTACCACTAAAACTTCCGTCAGTATAAGTTAGTAAAGCATTATCAGCATATACTGAGTTGTCATCACTCATAACAATAGAAACACCAATTTCATCATTCTCTTCGAAACTTAACTCTGTAGCACGAGTTTGAATCATTGGGTCGATTGTTACTTTTGTTGAAGATTCACCGCCTGTAACAGGTTCGTCACTTTTAGAACAGCTTACGATAGCAGCTGTTGCAAGTAAAAGTGTAAAAATTTTTCTTTTCATTTTTTAATTTATTTTAAAGTTATTACTAAAATTTATATCCTATTTTTAATGAATAATTAAAACGGCTACTACCTTCAATATATTTAAGGTTAAAGCCCTGAGTGTAATTTGCTCCTAGTTCTGCATAGTACGATTTTGGTAAATTGTAACGTACTGATAGAGACGTTGAGAGTGTTGTAGCTGTTAGATATTCATTTTCTATATTGTAGTATTCTGTTAATTGTGTAGGTTGGTCGCCTGTAGTGATATCGTCAGCAACTTGGTAGTTGTCTTCTTTGATATCACCTGTAGAGAATAATATGCGACCTCTTAGTTCAAATTTGTTAAGCGGTAACATGCCACCTACGTATGCTTGATAACAATTTGTTGTAAGCTCATTAACGTAAGGGTACATAAGTGTAGAACGGTTAAATATCTGGTAGTAATTAGCTCCTACTTCAAAATTACCTCCACCGAGAGCCATCATTTCATAACGTGGCATAAAGGATAGTTGCTTAGTTGTGAAAATTTTAGTAGAACCATAGGTAATAGTTGTTGTTACTCCGTTTTCTGTGATAGTACCATTTACATTTTCATTGTTGGTAAGAGTGTAATACTGAGCTTCAATCTTGAAAATGTGTAATTTGTTATCTTTCATTTTACGATAGCCTAAACGCGCTGAATAACGGTTAGATGGGAAGTTGAACCAATATGTTTGTTTTTCTCCTACTTCACCACTTCCATATAAATACTCAAACTCACCATAAATATTATTCCAGTTAACCTGAGCTGCTACACCGTTAAAATTCTCACGTACAGGGAAACCGTTTATACCCGATTCGTTAAGGTGTACGCCAGTGCCACCCCAAGTTTCGTAGGCTCCTGTCATTAATCCTTTATTTAAAAAGGCATAATAGGCAGCAGCTGTAGAACCTATTTCCTGAGCTTTTATAGTTTCACTATTTCTAGCGTAGATGTAGGATAGGCCTAGAGTTGTAGAACCTATCGTATAAGATATACTTGGTGCAATAGAAAGCTCCATACGGTAGTTATAGTGACGTAGGTCTTTAAATTTAGCGTAATTTTGAGTCTTAAAATCGCCTTTAACCCCTATGCTTAGGCGTTCATTAACCTTAGAGCTTATACCACCCATAAAGTTATAACTTTGTAGGGTTTTATTTCCAGGTGTAAACTCCATTAAGTCGAAAGGATATAGATTTGGAGAGATAAACATAGAGCCACACATCTCTGTACCTTCGGTATGGTCATAAGAAAATGCACCAATAACAGAGAATTTGTCATAATGGTTAAGGGCTTTTGTTTCAGCGCCTGCACTCCATTGGCTAAGAGCATCAGAGAAATTGCGGTAATCACCACGTTCAGAGTTGTAATATAGTTCCGCGTATGCTATGTTTACGCTGTCTTGTAATATACCTGTTACATTACGTCCATCGTTCCATAGGTTTCTTCTCTCTATACGGTCGTAGTTCTCAGCCGTTAGTTTTATTTGTGAAAATAAGACTAACAGTAATGTAGTTAATATGTGGTTTACTTTATTCATTGCGTAAAGAGGCTTCAGAACGTTCATAAAAATCAGACGATGAATTATTAGTATCTACTAGTACTTCATAGCCAGCTTCTGCACTAGCTTCTTCATCAACATATCGGTGTAAAGTTTTGCCGTCATAAAGTTCACTGTGAACTACATACCCAGCATCTATGATAGGGTTAAATCTTTTCTTGTTATCCGAAGAGCCTCCATAGAACACTTCAACACCATCTATTACCCAATCAAAAGGAATACGCGCTATCTGGTCGTAAGCAGAAGCAGGTTTCCAGAATACAACATCATCTTCTAGTAGGTATTCTTGTAGTGTAGTTCCTATAGGGCGGAATATTACAGGTGCTGGAGAGTAAACTGATAGAGTCCATGCGTTCGCTACACCTAATTTTATTGCTACATCTAGGTATCTATCAGGTGATATTTTATCTCCTGGAGCAGGGTGATATAGAGTATTAGGGAATAAAACATTGTCATATAGCACAAAGTAATCTTCTTTGTTTAAATTAACTGAAAGAGGGTATTGTGCAGTGTGATCTATTGCACCAAGGTTGCAGATTACTGCATCTTCGCCTGGGGCAAGAGGAAAGTCTGTGCCATTACCACTAATTTGCCAAATAGCCTGTACTAAATATAGTTCATCAGGATATATGGTCTCACCTGTTAATGGGTCATTAGATAACCAAATGTTTGTTCCTTGTGAATTATAAGGGTCTAAAATTCCATAGCAAAGACCATCTAGGTAAGTTGTTTCAGAACTGTTGTTGTGAACAATAATGTATTTGTCAAATTGATAAGTCCCCTCTTCGGGAGTTTTCATACAGCCACCACAGTAGATTTCTTTGATAAGTAAACTGCCAGATACACTACATTGAGGATTCAGCTGTAAGTCTAAATCACGGTTTGCTATTAAAACTTGATCGGCTGTAGCATTGAAAATCTCAAAATTGTGTTTTCCTGAATATTGAACTATGTAACGTCCATTAGTAAGTTGTATAGTAGAGTAACCTTCTGAATCTACTGTTGCACTATAATTATTACCTCTATCAATATCAGTTATAGAAACTAAATAACCTTTTAGGTCATAGTCAGAATATTCGTCAGGGTAGCTAACAGTAATATTTAAGTTGCTAAGCTCATCTTCCTCATAAGGAGCTTTAGAACTATGGTCATTACAGCCTACTAGTGCTATTAATATAAATAAGTATACAATTTTTTTCATTTTGATTATAATTTAATTCGGCAAGTTAAGCCATAATAAAAATTAGGTACGAAAATAGCACTCACCCCTGTAGAGTATGATGTTACAGCTTTTCTAGAGAATGTAAAGTTATTCGCAAAGAATGAAAGGGAAACACGTTCACCTATCTCCTTTGTTACACTTAAGTTAGCTGAGACGTAAGGGTCATAACCACCGTCAGAAAAAGTGTAAGCATTATTTGAAACACGAATAAGGTTTGCAAAATTAGGATCATTGGCCTGTACAGAAGTAAAATCATGTATCTGTCCCGAAGTATCCATATATTTTATAGGATATATCGCTGTGTAAGAACCCCCATCGTAAATGCTGCCACCTATTGCATTTCCATATTCATCACTATTAAAAGCATATTGCTCTCCGTTGTACTCAGACTTGTATTTCCATCTATTAAGCAAAGACATTTCTACACGACATGAAATAATCAAACGAGCACTAGGAATGTGAGTGACTGCTGTTATATTAGCATCTAACTTTCTTGTTGTGCTGCCATTGTAGGTGGCACTAGAAGAATTATTCCCCATAGCATAGATACCTACATACTGATAAGATTTTCCACTTTCTGTAGTGTGAGATAACCCAGAAGAATAGGAGTAAGACAATGAATTGTCTAGGTAATCTACATAGGTGTAAGCGGCATCTAGTCTCAGTTTTGTGTTAATTGACTTTATCTCAGGGAAATTAATTACAGCTTCAAGACCTTTACGGTAAACATCTGCTCCATTGTCAGCATAAGTAGTTTTTGTAAATGTTGTATTAGTAACATTTACATCCATAGAAGTCCAACCATTCTCAGGATTATTAGAGTCACGCACATAAATATCACCTGTCTGTGAGTCTACCTTTATCTCTGGTGATGAAGGCATGCTGTAGCCACTCGGTAATACATAAGTGTTATAACTAAAAGGAGTGTAGTAATTTGAATACTGGTAAGCTCCTTTAGTGCGGTTTGAATAGGCTGTAAGCTCAAATTTAATACCTGCAACTGAGAAGTCCATACCTATCTCAGAGTTGTAATTACGTTGCCATCTTAACTCAGGATTAGTCTCTAGAGCGTAGGGCTGAGTGTAGTAAGAGTAGAATGCTTCGTTGTTATTGTAAGTAGCCCCAAACGAAAGTATATCGCGATACTCTTGATTAGGATATAATATGTAATATGAAGGTAGCTTTTCTGTGACACCCCAACCTCCACGGATTGTTAGATTGCTATTTACTTTTAGCGATGCATTAAATCGAGGAGATACGGAAGTAGTGCTTTTGTATGCAGCACCTTTAACGAAAAGTTCTTCAACACGTACACCAGGGATTACAGTAAGTAAAGTGTTAGCAATAGGAATACTTAATCTTTCTTCTGCATAGAACGAAAGATTGTGCATATATGGATAAGTGCTATAGTCTCTTTCACGGAAGCCAGAAGGTGCAGTAGCCATATCTGCATAATACTCACCCTTACCCTTGTTACCTGTCATTTTCCATTGAACACCAGCCTTAAATCTGCTATTTAAGCTCCCTAGCTTGTGGTTAAGTTCATATTTTATAGCTCCTGCTAGGTTTAACTCTTTAGATTCTACATAGGAATCTGCAAAGTAGTTGTAGCCTAGTTGATTAGCTATAAAATAGCCTTCTTCTGTAGCATGTACTGCTGGTTGTTGAGAGGCATAAGAGTAATAAGTATGACTGTGTGTTGTTCTGTCATTGTAAGAAGCTGATAAATCAAACTTAAGGTTTGTTATCCAACTTTTGTTAACTAACCATTCTAATGAAGTGTTTGCTCTAAGTACGTTGTCACGACCTGTAGTATATTCACCTGAGTAAGCATCAGGGTCATCTTCGCTATTTGAACCTCCAATATTCATTGTTACCCCAGATTCAAATTTTAAATTGTCTTTAAAAGTATTAGAGTATATCGCTGATAGTCCACGTCTTGTGTAAGAGTCGTAAGGAGATACTAGGTTGCTAGTAGCACGAGCTAGCTCACCACTTAGGTTAACGATACCGCCATTTTCACTAACTGCAAAACCTTTAGAAGCTGAAACTTGATAGGTCTTAGGATTTACAGTAACTGTAGCATTTAGAGGTGACTTGCCACGACGTGTTTTAACTTTTACCACACCGCTGTTTATATCACCATATTCTACTGAAGGTACACCAGTTATAATTTCTATAGATTCTATATTTTCTACTGCAATATTTCTTGTACCCATGCCATCTAATGCTCCAAACGAAGCGTTGTTAGATAGTCTTACACCATCTACCTCTACAGCAGTACCAAAAGCAGCATTGCCTGTGTCGCTATCACCATTACGTAGAGAAAACACATTTTCAGATGTTAAATCTGGGTTTGAGGTCTTTCCTCCTGGAAGTAGGGCTGCTATTTCAGCGATGTCTGTAATTTGAGTATGCTTTAGTGCATCACGGTCTATAGTATAAGAGGTGTTTATATCTTTTCTATTACTTTGAGCCGTAACAGTAACTTCTTCTATAGTAAGAGATTTAGCACGTAGGTAGATGATAAGTTTTCCTTTGCCTAACTCAGCAGTGATAGGCATTTTTTTAGTAAAATAACCAAGGTAGGACACCTCTAATTCCCCACCGTCAGTAGTGGTATCAATGTTAGAAATTCTAAATTCTCCATCCTTGCTAGATACAGCCCATAAATAGTCGCCATTAATAATTACTGAGGCTCCAATCAATGCTTCTTTTGTATCATAATCACGCACTTCTCCTATCAGCGTAATGCGTTGAGTAGCTGACACATCTACTAACAGAATAGATAGTAGGGTTGATAAGAGAAATTTATAGAATTTTTGCATTATAAAAACTTTTATAGAAGTATATTTGTTTCTCCCTGAGGAGGTTTGTAAAGATTGTTATTTGTATAAGTTGTATAGGGGAGTTCTAAAATAATTATTAGAAGTCCCCTTAAAAACTATTTAGATAGGAAGATATAAACAATAGGTATCAAGATACCAACTATTAAATACCATTTTCCACGTCCCATTACGCCAACTTTTCCACGTACCATAAAGATACCCGAGATAGCAAAGAAAATAAGTGAAGCAGCAAAGAAGTCTGCCATTACACTCCAACCTGTAACACGGCTATAGTGAAGACGGTTAAACCAATAAATAACAGGTCTTTGTTTGTGTTGTTCGTATACTAACTCTCCATTTCCTGAGTTGTAAACTCCAACTCCACCTTCTAACATAACTCGTGTGTGCTCCTCGTCTATAGCTGCCATACGTTTAATAGTAGGTAATCCTAAAGATTCAAATTGAGCAGGTAGTTCACTTTGCATTAAGTTTTTCTCTATAGTTAGAGTTTCTTGTATCGTTTTATATGCAGGATCTGTTTCACCCATGTGGTTTACTAACATACCTGATATACCATAAATGATAGAAATTCCAACCATTAAGAATCCTAAGTTTCTATGTATGATTCTTAGGTATTTTACTATAGTTTTAGAACTCATTATTCAACAACAGTAAAAGATGTTCCGTCCATGAAGTATAGAGAATAATACTCTTTATTATTTTCTTTCATCCATTTACGCATTTCGTTGATGTTGTTAGTCTCAGCACCACAAGATTCAGCAGAACCATCTTCTGCACCTTGGCTTTCTTTAACTTTTTCTTCCCATGCGTTAAGGTACTCATGAGTTAAGCGGTTTTCACGTAATGTACCTGTAACTGCTAATTCAGAACCTATAAGTTCACGGTTAAAACCACCTATTTCACCTTTAGCCTCTATTCTGAAAGATGTTTTTTGATCGTCTGTTACCATAAAACAACGACGGCCAGAGTGCTTACATGTGTGAGTGATAGTGCCTTGAACAGTAACTTCTGTATCAACCATAGTTTCAGCTACTAGAAGAAGGTCTGCAAGTTTATAACATTTTGTTTCTGTAGCTTTTGTTTGTTCACTAGCTGTGTTGTTCTCTTTTGAAGAGTTTGCATTGCCTGCGCAACCTACCATAAATAGAGCTGCTGCAATTGTGTAAAGTAATGTTTTCATTTTTTTATTTTTTATTTGTTTATATGAGTCTTTGTTTATGCATAGGGCAGGAAACGTTATGTCCGCTTTTTCCAAGAATGGCTTAGATTTTTTGCGTTTTTAAAAGTTTTAAACGGAGCAGCCTTGAGGGCTGTGAGTATTGAAACTTTTAAAAAGGTGAAAAATGTAGGCCGTTATTGGGAAAAGCTATCCCGATGTTTTTGCCGGAAACTAATGGTTTTTAAATTTAGGTAAAATTGCAACTGCAATCAACCCTGCTACACCACTTATCGCTATAAGTAGGGCTGAGAATATGCGAGTTTTTAGCTGTTCGCGTCTCCAGATAAATAAAGATAATAGCGCTAGGAAGATGCTTACACACAGAGCGCCCACACCTGCAAAACTTATACGAGGGTAGATGTATTCACTGTTTTCATCTTCAAAACTTAGAGAGAAAGGTAGTACGTATTTTGAAATAGCATCCCAAGCGTTTTGTTCTCTATCAATAGTGTAACTTGCTACAGAGCTTAAATCGTCTGATCTAAGAGCAACAAATCTACGTTCATTATTATTTGTAATTGATATAGTCCAGTAAAGTATGTTACCCATTATTTGGACTTTCTCATTTTCTATATCTACAATGCCTATATCAAGTTTTAAGGTTCTATATCCTCCTTGTTCGTCACTTTCTAGAATAAACATTTCTCCTTGTTTGCTAAGCATATAGCCATAGAAGCGTTTGCTTGCAGGATTGTAAGTAGCGAAATAAGCTATATCTATTTCTTTTGAAGCCTCAGTATTTTTTACAAAAGGACGGCCGTTAACCATTTTCACGTGGTATAAATCACCTTTTGCATCTAAACAGAAGTAGCCTTCATCATAAGACTTACGAGTGTTAGCATCGCCTTTAGCTAGTTGAGTTGGGAACTGATAACCGCGTTTAAGCATTTCTTTTTGGAAAAGCTCACTTTTCTTGTAGTCTATAGTGTTAGTAGCGGCATCTATAAACTCAATTTTGTCATGTATTCTGAATAAATCTGTAGGTTGCTTTAACCCTACGCGTGTTGGCATTGTTTCCAACATAGCATATATACCTGTTGTAGGTTTAAGCATCTCTTTAGGTTCGTAACGAAGTACTACAGAATTTAGCATCAAATTACGAGGTTCAGCAGATACTCCACATATAGAATCAGGAAGTCTTCCATCAGACATTAACTGGCGGTAGTTAAGTAGAGGAACTAAAGAGTCAAATTCAGTTGTTGAATATTTCTGACCGCTAACCGATTCCATAGGTGTCTCTTTGTTGCTATAATCAATTAAGCAAAGCTCTTTTAGTTGTGAGCTATAATACACAAAAGGGTATTTATCATTTGATACAGTAGCCTTACGCACCAAAGGAGGTAAGACAAACATCATAGCAAATGTTGTAAGTAAAATAACTATAAAAAGTAATCTATTTGGTTTTTTCATAATTTTATTATTTTCAGTCAATTATTATATGCCTGCATAGGGCAGGAAACGTACTGTCCGCTTTTTTCATACTTGTGATGTTTGCCGGACAACTACCTATCGTTGAGCTCCGTCTTTAAACCTTGAAGCCGCATAGTATGCCGCTACTATAGAAGCTATAATAGTACAAATTAATGTTGGATAAATATACGCTGATGCTCCTAGCATAGTTTCAATGCTAAAAGGGTAAAGCGAAATAATTGCAATAAAGAAATATGCTACACGACGTTTCCAGATAGGTTCAATAATTACCCACATTGTGAAGAAATAACATGCAAAACCTGCTAACATATAAGGCACAACTGACCTTAACATAGCTCCCGTTAATTCAGTAGGGTAGTATATGCTAAGCCCTAGATAAGTAGGAAGTACCATTGCTAAGTACAATATAATAAGCGCTGTAACTCCAAATGATTGTATTGCTCCTATGATTTTTGATTCGGAGTAAGGCAGGTGTAAAGTTAATTTAAACCTTTTGTTTGTCATCTCTACTGAGTATTGCATGGCAGATAATGTTATAGCTGCAATAGGCATAAAGTATTTAAACAAGTCAGAATACAAAGAGAAACCACCCTCTGCAATTTGTGACCATAGTGCAATAGCGCCACTTGTACGAATAAGGTTTGCGTTACTAATAAACAAATATGCAACTAATGCTAGTGCAACTAATAGAAGTAGTAACAGTACAGCACGGCACTTTATCCATTCTTTATAAAATATAGCTTTTATCATTTTTAAATTCTTATTTTGTGGTACTTTATTGTACTTTGTTGTATTTTATTGTACTTTATTGTATTTTATATGCATAGGGCAGGAAACAGATCTGCCTCTTTCTCAAAAAAGGTTTAGGTTTCTGCCGGAAAACAATGTTAATACTTACCTGTTAAACCTATAAACACATCCTCAAGAGTAAGGCTTTCGCATTTCATATTGTCTGCTAATGATGGAGTCAATATCTGCGCAACTTCCTCCTGCGGTAAGAAAGAGTAGCATTCCCAGTTGCCTGAGGCTAATTTTTCTAGGTTCCAGATTCTTTCATCCTTAATATTTATTTCAGATGGAGAATTGAAAGTGTAGCGTTTGAAGTTGTCTAAAATTTCAGATGTAGGACGGTGAGTCAATATTCTACCGTAATCTAGAATCATACAATCGTCAATAAGCATCTCCATATCTTGGATAATATGCGATGTTAGAAATATTGTTTTATCTTCTGCGGTAGCATATTCTTGTAAGTACTCCACGAAAAGACGGCGATAGCCAGGGTCTAAACCCATAGAAAAATCATCAAGTATAAGGATATCAGGGTTTTGTGCAAAGAGTAAGCCTAAAGCAACCTGAGATCTTTGACCACAAGACATGGTGTTAAGAGGTTGCTTCATGGTTACTTGTAATCTTTTAAGTAACTCATAGTATACATCTTTGTTCCAATTAGGGAAGAATTGGCTATAGAATTTCTCTATTTGTGTGACGTTGAAAAAGTCATGTTGAACATGTCCTTCAAGAAGAAGACCCACGCGTGCCTTAGTTTCAGGACGTATACTGTCCATTGATTCTCCAAAGATAGAGCATTTGCCAGAGTGAGGTTTTAGATAACCGTTAAGAATGTTTATTATCGTTGTTTTTCCCGTACCATTTTTACCTAAAAGCCCTAATATACTTCCCTTTTTCACTTCGAAAGATAGGTTTTCGTATATTAATCGACTTCCATAATAATGAGTAATATTATCGCATTTTATAGCTATTTGCTCCATTTTTTCCTTGTAATAATGTGTTTATTTTCTTTGTAAATAACAGTTACAAAGACACATACATTATCGCACCTCATATATACCTATATGTTGCTATTTAATGGAGTGAAAATACCTAAATGTTGTTATTGTGATTGTTTAGATATCGTAAAACTATATCAATAGGTGCATCCTTTAGGATGACTTTAAGTTCATGGTTTAAAAGATATAAAGTTGGGATGGCCTTTAGGTCGTATAGTTTTTGTTTGGTGATTATGCAATTTTTATCATATCCATTTAACCACTTTTTAGGATAGTTAGTATTTTTCCATATCGTTAAGTCAGAATCAGTGTAAACAGACACTATTTTAACATTTGAGAATAACTCATTTTTGCTTTCTATTGTTTCTTTAACACGGAGACAGTCAGGGCAGTCAGGGTTGTTAAATAGTAGCAGTATGTGCTCAGCTTTAATTTCAGAAAGTTTAATTTGTTCTTTTTTGTCTGTAGTTATTATAAAGTCTGTTGCTATTGTTCCGACTCTATTTTTTAGAGCCATTTCTAGTTGATACTCAGGTCTTATTTTATTTAATTCATCAACCTTAGGAGAATTGACAATATATTCCAAAACACAGATATATAAATCCTCATTACGCATAGGTGAATTAGGATCGTATAAGTATTTCTCGCTTATTGTTATCGCACCTTCAAGCATTACACTATCAACTGACGAGCCTTCCATAAACGTCCTTATACTTTGCTCAGCACACTCAAAAGTAGGAACATTAGCAATGGCGTAAAGAAAATCTACAAAAGCCTGTTCTAATACTTTAGATTGAATTTGCGTGGTGTCTTGAAAATCAAATTTAGACCAGAAATTCTTAGCGATATATGTATTACGTTCATTCTGAGAGGAAAGCATAGAGGGGGCTTGAGGTGGTAAGTATTGTTGCTTTACCTCATTCGCTTTAGATTGTGATGAATTGTTAGATGCATTATTACAACTACATAACACCAACATTGTAGTTAGTATTATGTAGCTTATATAATTTTGTTTTGCAAGATATCGTGATTTGAAGTACATCTTTATAAGGGTGTATTTGGTTTAGGGAAGTTTTAGAAGTCCCTTAGTCTCTGTCTATTAGTTTATATCCTTTTTCTATTAGGAAAGCGCCTAAAGGAGCTGTAATTATAATAGATACTATTGCTACAGTTAAAATTATGTTTCCACATTGTAATCCCATGCTAAGAGGAATAGCTCCTATAGCTGCTTGAACTGTAGCTTTTGGGATGTAAGCCAGCATGCAAAATAGGCGCTCCTTAGCTGTGATTTTAGCCCTTAAGACACTTATAAACACGCCAAGCATTCTAAATACAAGAACTGAGAATATTAGGATTATAGAATTAAAACCTGCAGACATAGCAAATCCTAAATCTAATGTAGCTCCAACTAATACGAATAATAATACTTCCGCAGGTATCCAAAGTTTTGAGAATTTTGGAGATATTCGTTTTGCAAGTATGCTATATTTATTTAAAATAGTAATACTCATAGTCATAATAGCTAGTAAGCTAGAAAAACTAAAACTTCCTTTAGTAGCATCTTCTATAGCTAAAAGTACGAAGGATACGGCAAGCATGAGAAGCAATTTAATAGAGTCTCTCATGTGGAAGTTTTTGAAATATATGGTTAGCATATAACCAAATATAACCCCAACACATACGCCGCTAATGATAGAAACAGGAATCTGAATAAAGCTACCTGCATGAACAGCGCCACCTTCTGCAAGTGTTGAGAAAGCCGAAAATAGTACTATTACAAAAATATCATCCACGGATGCCCCAGCCATAATCATTTGAGGTATGCTTTTCTTAGTACCTATGTTATTTTCAATCATATATAACATTTTAGGAACTATAACAGCTGGAGAAACTGCCGCTAATACGCTACCCAGTAAAGCTGCTTCTATGATGGATACATCAAACAAAAGAGGAGCTATAATAACGACTCCTATTATTTCTAGGCAGGCAGGCATAAAGCTCATAAGTAGAGCAGAGAGCCCCACTTTCTTTAAATCCTTTATGTTTAAGGCTAAACCTGCTCTAATAAGAATAATAACAAGAGCTATTTTTCTTAAATCAGCTGATATTGCTAGTAAGGAATCAGATAATAAATTCAGTCCTGAACTGCCTAGGATAACACCTGTTAATAACATACCAATTAAAGGGGGTAACCCTAATTTCTTTGATGCGTAACCTAAGAATAATCCTAATAGTAAGATGTAAGCAATACTTGTAAGCATAGTGTTAGTTTTGGAAAGTTAGTAATAAAAATGGTATTCTGAAAAATCAAAATACCATTCTTTTATGTTATAGAATTAACATTGCATCACCGTAAGTACCAAAACGGTAACCTTCTTTTCTTGCTAATTCGTAAGTGTCTAGTAGTAAGTCGTAACCTGCAAATGCTGAAACCATGATAAGCTGAGTGGTCTCAGGCAAGTGGAAGTTAGTAACCATACTGTCAGCTACTGTAAAATCATAAGGAGGTAGGATAAATTTGTTAGTCCAACCGTTATATGGCTTTAAAGTACCTAGAGTAGTTACTGAACTCTCAATAGAACGCATCACTGTAGTACCAACAGCGCAAATGTGTTTACCTTTAGCTTTAGCGCTATTTACTATATCTACAGCAGTATCATCAATGATAACTTGCTCAGAGTCCATTTTGTGTTTAGTTAAATCTTCAACATCTATTCTGCGGAAGTTTCCTAAACCAACGTGTAATGTGATTTCTGCACTTTTAATACCTTTAATCTCTAAACGTTTTAGTAGGTGTTCGCTAAAGTGTAAACCAGCAGTAGGAGCAGCTACAGCACCCTCATGTTTTGCGAATACTGTTTGGTAACGCTCTTCATCTTCTGGTTCAACTTTCTTTCTAATCCATGAAGGAAGAGGAGTTTCGCCTAAGTTGAAAAGGGCTTCTTTAAATTCCTCATGTGTTCCATCAAATAAGAATCTTAGAGTACGACCACGTGATGTAGTGTTATCAATAACCTCAGCAATCAACATATCGTCGTCACCGAAATATAATTTGTTGCCAATTCTAATTTTACGTGCAGGATCTACTAAAACATCCCATAAACGTAGCTCTCTGTTAAGTTCACGAAGTAAGAAAATTTCAATTTCAGCTCCAGTTTTTTCTTTATTACCGTATAAACGGGCAGGAAAAACTTTAGTGTTGTTGTATACAAAAACGTCACCATCTTTGTAATATTTCAAAATATCCTTAAATTCTTTGTGTTCAACTTTACCATTTTTTCTATCCAAAACTAACAAACGAGACTCATCACGATTAGGTGCTGGGTATTTTGCTAGCATGTCTTCGGTTAAATTGTACTTAAATTGAGATAATTTCATAGTTTTCTAATTGTTTTATATGTAGAGAATAATTTATATTTCAGAAAAATATATTCATTAGCAGAAATATAGGCGTTAATATAATAATTACGCAAAAAATAGAAAAAAGTTTCGTTTAAAACGATATTTTTTTAATTATTTTTCAGGGAGTTTCTATAGCTCTCCTGTATTAGCAGCGTTATCCTTATTATCCTTATTTTTTAAAGTCAGAATTTGGTATATTTCTTCGTCGCTATAACAATTTTCTAACGTAAAATCACCACTTTTAGTACGTTGCAGCATAGTAAGATGTCCTCCGCTTTTAAGTTTAAGACCTAAATCTCTACCAAAAGAGCGTATGTACGTACCCTTGCTACATTCTATTCTAACAGTAACTTTAGGAAGTTCAAACTTAAGAAGTTCTATATCATAAATATTGATGTCTACAGCTTTTATCTCTACGTCGCTACCTTCTCTAGCATATTCATAGGCACGTTTGCCATCTATCCATTTAGCAGAATAAATAGGTGCAACTTGTTTTTGCTCTCCTTTGAAAGACTCTAGTGCTTCTAATACTAGTTCTTTTGTTATATGTTCATACTCGAAAGTTTCGTTAACTTCGTGCTCTAAATCAAAACTTGCAGTAGTTGCTCCTAGGGTTACTTCTGTGATATATTCTTTTCTTTCTGATTGAAGTTTCTCAGCAATCTTAGTAGCTTTACCTATACATACAACAAGGACTCCTGTAGCTAAAGGGTCTAAAGTACCTGCGTGACCAACTTTGATTTTCTTGAAGCCACGTCTTTTAAGCATACTTTTAACTTTGCGAACAACATCAGAAGAAGTCCAAGTGTAAGGTTTGTCTATAGGAACTACACAGCCTTGTTCGAAGTTTTCTTCAGCAGTAAAGGTCTTGTCGTAAAAAATTTTGATGTCTTGATTTTCCATGTTGTATATTAGAAGTTTCTATAAAATAAAATCTGACTAATAGCCTATAAGACCATTAGTCAGATTGCAATAATTATTATGTTTTATAGTAATGAATAAGTGATAACTGCTATACCTGCTGCTGCACAATAGTAAGCAAACCATATAAATTTACCACTATTTACTAGGCGTATCATTGCTTTACAAGCAAATAGACCTGCTAAGAATGAACTTACAAAGCCAACAATAAGAGGCATAGTGCCAATTGTAGACTCAGCAGCTTCTCCTTTAACGATGTCAAGGAAGTTCATACCTATGATAGGTATAAGTACCATTAAGAACGAGAATTTAGATACATCTTCACGTTTTACTCCTAGAAGTAAACCTGTAGAGATAGTAGAACCTGAGCGAGAAATACCAGGAAGTGCCGCAAATGCTTGAGCTATACCTATGATAAAGGCATCTTTGTAAGTAATACCGCCTGTTTTAGGTTTAGCTTTATATGTGAAGAATAATAGAGCTGAAGTTACAACAAGTGCACAACCTACAAGAAGTAATGAACCCCCAAATAAAGATTCTATTTTATCCTTTAAAGTTAGACCTACAATGATTATAGGAATTAAAGATACAAGAATCTTTAAAACATAATCCATTTCTTCGCTCTTTTTGAATTTGAAGAAACTTACTATTAATTGTAATAGTTCTTTTCTGAAAATTACGATAGTACTCAAAACAGTACCTCCGTGAACAATGATTGCAAAGGTTAAGTTTTCTTCTGATTTAACGCCAAAAATATGGCTAAAAATTTCTAAGTGACCGCTACTACTAACGGGAAGAAACTCTGTTAAACCTTGAATAATGCCTAAATATAAGGCTTCTAAAATTCCCATAATTATTTCTTATTTTTTTTCGTGTAAGTTGCTGTTGTGGTTTTCTCTTCTTCCTCTAGAGGTGTCTTTTTAATAATAGCATATACTTCGAATGCAAATCCGAACATTACAACTAGGGGAGCTAGAGTAATACGTCTAAAGCTAAAAAGCTCTTCTTTGTTAAAAACAAGAGGATCATCGCTACCTCCGCCTATCATTAAAATAAATCCTAAAAATATTATACCTACACCTATTAACATTAACTGATAGTTCTTTTTAGTTAATGGTAAACTTTCCATTCCTTTCATATCTAATTATATGTTTAAATTTAATAACTATGTAATTTTCTGCTACTTAGATTCATATTTTTGTTAACAGAAATACTTGTCAATATTATACACGACGACAAAGATACAACTAAAAGTCCTAAAAACAAGTAAGATATCGTCTTTATATCTTCTTTTTCTATAGAAATAATGTTAAAGTTGTAAAAGAAATATATCACCGCGGTTAGCATTATGCATGTAATAAAAGATGCTGTGAAGGCTTGTTTGATGGCAAGACCAATAAAAGGTCTCCTAACAAAGCCATTTGTAGCACCTGCCATACACATGGTTTTTATCAAAAAACGCTTGGAATAAACAGCCATATTTATAGTATTGTATATTAACATAATTGAAATTATTATTAACACTATAAAGAATATAGCTGATATAGCGTAAAGTATATTTACATTTCTAACAATTCTTGAAAGTAATTCTTTTTGATACAGTACCTCACTTACACCGTCCTTTTTATTTATGTCTGCTGCTATAGTTTCAGCCACATTATATTGTAACGTGTCAGTAATAAACTTATTATCCATTACACCTAATTTAACAGTGTAAGATGCAGGAAGAGGGTTTTCATCAATAAATTTAGAAATGTCTTCACCCGTAAAAGTTTGAAACTCTTTTAATGCATCTTCTTTGGATATGTAAATAATCTCTGAAACACCAGGAGTATTGTTTAAGAAACTTTCTATGCTATCTCTTTGAACCTTGGTAATATCTTCTTTAAGCATTATACTTATTGAAGTGTTATCCACAACAATAGAAGCTGCTTTATAAATATTAAAAAGCAAAAAAGAAATAAAACCTATCAGAAATAATACTAATGTAACGCTAAAGGTGGATTTAGCATAGGCATTACGTATTTTTTTAGGATTGTACTTTGCCATTTTGTTTATAGGTTAAGTAAATAGAAAAAAATAACATCAATATTATCAAAATAGAAGAAATATATGTTATCATTACCATAGTATTAAAGCCTGGAGCTTTAAAGCTAAATTCTATAGTGTGCTCACCAGCAGGTACTACTAATCCTCTAAGGATGTAGTTTGCGTTTATAATTTCTACAGGTGTTCCATCTATTGTGGCACTCCAACCTTTAGGGTAGTAGATTTCAGAAAAGACCACAAAGCCTTTTTGTGAACTATTTGTTTTGTATGTTAGCTTGTTGGCTTTATAGTCAGTTAAAGTTACACTGCTTAGCGTGTCGGTGTTATTTGTAAGAGGGAAACCTTCGAATAGATTAGCAAATTTTTCATTTACAATAGCAGTAGTTTTAGGATTTATATCCTCTAGCATATTGTATTCATCGTTAACACTCTTTACAAGGTCTACATTTTCTACAAACCAACCATTGCCTAGTGCATCGTTGTTATAGCTTACTGTAAGTGCTCCGTTTTCTCCTGAGTTTATAAAGTAACGAGCATTTAACATATTGTATACATCCATATCCATAGTCATAAGATATTTATCTATGATTTCTTGATAACGACGCATTTTTGCAGCATGGTAGCCACCTATACTTTTATGAAAGTAAGATGTAGTAGCATCTGCAAAAGGATTTGTACTTAAATTCACAACTCTATAAGATAGGTCTTTGTCTTTTAGTATCTCTAAGTCAGCAGATGTAGGTTTTATAGTTTTAGCTTCTTTAACTGTTATAAAATCATCGCCGTTTAAGAATCTCTTATTAACAGGAATCATGTCGGCTAATATAAGAAGTCCTAACACAATGACGAAGTAATTCTTTTTAAGTTTACCTTTGTAGAATAAGAAAATAGTACCTGCGGTTAGTAGAGAGAATATTAACGAACGGAAAGCGTCAGAACGCATAATAGATAAACGTTCGTCGCTCATAGCCATAACTACATCTTCTGGAAGTCCCATAGAGCCATCATAAGAGGCTTCAAAACTTACGAAATTACCCCAGACTAGAGCAAAGAAAATACATATAGCCGCTGAGATTATAGAAGAAGTTTTTAAAGCAGATAATAGTTTTTCCTGAGGGATTTCATTGTCCCATAGTTTCTTTAGGGCTAACATACCTAGTAAAGGTATAGACCATTCTGCAATAACAAGTATCATAGATACAGTTCTAAACTTATTGTACCCAGGGAAGTAGTCTATAAATAAATCTGTAAACCACATTAAATGGTGTCCCCATGCTAACAAGAGACTTAAGGCAGTGACAGCAATAAGCCAATATTTTTCTTTACCTTTAAGGATGAATAGTCCAAAGATAAATAAGAATATCATAACAGCTCCTACATACACAGGTCCTGAAGTAGAAGGTTGAGGACCCCAATAACCAGGAAGTGAAGTAGCTATTTTTGATGCTTGATTGGTGTATTTTTTAAGACTTTTTGAGACTTCTCCATCAGATGAGAATCCACCCATTGAACTACCCCCATAAAGATTAGGGATGTAGAGATTGAAAGTTTCCATTTTCCCGTAACTCCAAGCTGTGATATAATCCTTATCTAGACCTGAGGTTTGATTTTGAGTGTCGCTATCAGCTAGTGTAAGCTCACTTTTAGAGCGTGTAGAATCCTTTGAGTAGTCGTTAATATACCAAAGTTGAACAATATTTGCTCCTAAGCCTAACATTGCAGCAACTATAAGAACACAGCTTCTCTTTATAAATTCCTTAATTTTATTTTCTTGTTTGTAGTTATAAAGTTGAGCTGCAAAGATGGCTACTATTACAAAAAAGAAATAGTAAGGAATCTGAGGGTGAGAAGTGCTTATCTCTATAGCGGCAAAGGCGGCAGCAAAAGAAGCTCCTAGCCAAAGGTTTTTTGTGTATGTATAGTAAATAGAACCTATAAGTGGGGCAATAAAACTTAATGCCATTAGTTTAGTAATATGACCTGCTTCATATATTATAAAGAAGTAGGAGGATAGTCCATATCCAATACTTCCGACTATTGCAAGGTAGGGGTTAATGCCAAAGCAAAGTAGCATAAAGTAGAAACCTGCCATAAGGATAAAGTAGTAGGCTGCGGGTGTGCCTAAGAAGTAGAATACTCTTGATGCTTCTTTCAATAACCTACCGTCATAATTCATGTTGATTAGGTAGGCAGGCATTCCCGAAAACATATTTGGAGCCCATTGAGGGTGTTCTCCATATTTTTCTATGTGTTCAGTAATACCGCCTGTCATTCCTGTTGCTTGAATGTCGTCATGCATGCGAACGTCTTTTCCTTCATATTGCGGAAGAAAATAAAATACAGAAATTAAGGCAAAGATTGTTAGTGCTATAAAATGTGGCAAGGTCTTTTTTAACATAATAAAAAATGAATTAATTATATGAAAACTTATATAAATTGTATAAAACCAATTTATATAACTTCCCAAAAGGGATTTTAAATTGTGTATACTTGTAGTTTTTAGTATTTTTAAAAATAACAAATATCCTACAAAGATAAAAAAAAGACTTAACACTATTTAATTTTTGATATTAATTTGTACATTTGTAAATCAATTTTCGAAAAAAATGACAAGTTTAGGAGAGATACAACAACCTATTTTAGAACAATTGGGTGAGTTTGAGGCTTATTATGTACAGACCTTGAACAGTAATGAAAAGTCAGTAACTAAAGTTCTGAAATATTTACATAAGACAGGAGGTAAGAAAATGCGTCCTCTTTTTGTGTTGTTATGTGCATCGCTGCATGGTAAAATCACAAAAGAAAGCTATATTTCTGCTACTATCATAGAGATGATGCACACAGCTTCATTAATTCATGATGATATAGTTGATGAATCATATTATCGTAGGGGATTCTTTAGTGTTAACGCACTTTGGGGGTCTAAAAAAGCTGTGCTTATAGGTGACTATATTCTTTCTGTGTCTTTAAAACTTGCAATTGATCATAATTATTATAAGATTATAGAGATAATAAGCGATGTTATGAAAGACATGTCGCTAGGTGAGATTTTGCAAAGTGAATCGTCCGAAGAACTTAACTTCTCAGAGGAGCGTTACTATGAAGTTATACGTTGCAAAACAGGAGTTTTGTTAGGGGCTTGTGCTGAGGCAGGGGCTGTGAGTGCTGATGCTTCTGAAAAAGAGGTTGAGGCGATGGCAAAATTCGGAACCTTGCTTGGTTTAGCGTTTCAAATTAAAGATGATATCTTAGATTACAACATAACAAGTGCTACAGGGAAGCCTTCACTGAATGATATTCGTGAAAAGAAAATGACTCTTCCTCTTATTTTGTCGCTTATGAATAGTTCTAAGGCGGAACAAAAAGAAGTGCTAAAAAGATTACGTAAAGTGGATTCTAATAGAGATAATGTTTCTTATATTTATAACTTTGTGACGACAAAAAAAGGTGTGGATATGGCGCGTGAGAAAATGGAGGCTATAAAAAATGAAGCTCTTATTATCTTGAAAGATTATAAGGAGTCTGAATTTAAAACAGCTCTTGTAAACTATGCAAACTTTATATTAGAAAGACAAAAATAACTACACAGTACACATTAATACATTATATATACAAATATGGAAACTAAAATATTTGGACTTGCAGCAGATCATGCAGGTTTTGAAAAAAAAGAATTAGTAGCAGGCTACCTATTATCTCTTGGTTATGCAATCAAAGATTATGGATGTTACTCAGAAGAAAGTGTTGACTATCCTGATTTTGCTCACGCTTTGGCAAGTGGTATAGAAAAAGGTGATTGCGCCTTTGGATTTGCATTCTGTGGTAGTGCAAATGGTATAACAATAACTTTAAATAAACACCAGGGAATTAGAGCTGCACTTTCATGGATTCCAGAGATTGCATCTTTAGCTCGTACACATAATGATGCAAACGTATGTTCTATACCTGCACGATTCCTTAACAATGAAGAGGTTATAGCTATTGTTGATGCATTCCTTGAAGCAGAGTTTGAGGGGGGAAGACATCAGAATCGTGTAGATAAGATTGCTTGTAAGTAAGAACTGTTGTTTTTCTGCCTTATGCTGGTAAAATACAATACATATAATAGAAACATATACATGGAGGGTGACCCAAAAGGTTACCTTCTTTTATGTTAAAAATATGGTTTTTTGTAAAAAATAATGTATATTTGCCTTTGTACATAAAATTTAAATAAAATGATAAAAAACATTATTTGTGCATTATTCGCACTTTTTGCAGTAAGTGGCTTAGCTACAGCTCAAAATAATCCGATTTTAAAATTAGGTGATCCTAAATTCCTTTATTTAGCTGATCCTTCAGCAGAGGTATTTAATGGTAAGGTTTATGTTTACTGTTCTCACGATCAACCTGATGCTGTTAATTATTCTTCTATGCAGGATTACGTGGTTATTGAATCTTCAGACCTTAAAACATGGACTAACCATGGAGTGGTTTTAAAACCTCGTGAATATAGTTGGGCACAAGGACAGATGAATGCTCCTGATGCAGCATATAAAGATGGTTGGTACTATTATTACTTCCCATTTGATAAAACACATATAGGTGTAGCTAAAAGCCGTAACCCTGAAGGTCCATGGGAAGAAGCTGTAACAAGTGCTATCACTGCAATTTTTGACCCTACAGTTTTTGTAGATGATGATGGTCAAGCCTATATTTATGGTAATGACCATAAAATAGATATAGGCGATAAGGGCTGGCATGTTATGGGTGCAAAACTTAAAGATAATATGGTAGAGCTAGATGGAGAATGGCAACGCCTTAGCGAGGAGACGGTAAACGAAGCGGTTCACATCTTTAAACGTGAAGGTAAATATTATTTCACAGCTCGTAAAGGTGCAGGTACAGCTTATTTTATGGCAGATTCACCTATGCCAACAAAAGATAAAGGTTATGCTAAATTTATGGGTTACATTACACCTGAGCAAAAGGATGCACCAGCACACAATTCATTCATAGAGTTTAACAATCAATGGTATATTTTTTATCAACGTGGAGACGTAAATGCAGGTTCTTATAACCGTCGTTCAGCTTGTTTTGATAAAATTTATTTCAATGAAGATGGTACGATACAACCAGTGGTGTATACTATAGAGAAAAGAGCTGAGATAAAATAAAGATATTTTATTATTTACTTGATATTCAATCCTCTAAATTAATTTATATTGTAAAAATATATGTTAGTTTAGAGGATTTTTTTATAAAACACTTAGACTAATAGATGTTTATAAATAGTATTTGCACCCTCCTAACCTATTATTAAGTAGGGTAAAATAATTATTGGTGTATTTTTAAGAGTGCTATTGGAGATGAGATTTTTTGCTATTGAATCTTAAGGAAACTTCTAGAAACTGGGTTTTAACGCTTTCAAATTTTAACGTTTCATCTTTGAACTTTTACAAATACGCCGTGGGAGCCACCACGCCTGTATTTATAAAACTGCAAATCTAAAACTTTAAAATTCAAAATCGAATAAAACCAGTTTCTAGAACTCTCCTCAATATAGTGGTTCTATATTGAGATTTGATAGTGAAAAATATCGTTCCAAGAGTGCTGTTAGAAATATGGCAATAATTGTTTTACCCTACTTTATTAAAAAATAGGTGTATTATTTTGTAGTTCAGAAAAAAAACACTACTTTTGTGGCTCAATTTGTATATGTGTTTTGTCGAACGCAATTAATTTTTAAAAAAGCAAAGTAAAAAATGCCAACAATTCAACAGTTAGTACGTAAGGGTCGTGTTAGACCAGAGTACAACAGTAAAGCTCCGGCGTTAGACGCTTGTCCACAACGTCGTGGAGTGTGTGTAAGAGTTTACACAACAACTCCAAAAAAACCTAACTCGGCTATGCGTAAAGTTGCACGTGTGCGCTTAACAAATGGTAAAGAGATTAATGCTTATATACCTGGAGAAGGACACAATCTACAGGAACACTCGATCGTTTTAGTTCGTGGTGGTCGTGTAAAAGACCTTCCAGGGGTACGTTACCACTTAGTTCGTGGAGCTCTAGATGCTTCAGGTGTAGACGGTAGAAATCAACGTCGTTCTAAGTATGGTACTAAAAAACCTAAAGCAGGTAAAAAGTAATCATCTCGGGAAGTTGACCCTGTCGTAAGACGAAATTAACAAAATTTAATTTATTATTCAATTTTCACAAAAGACAGACTAAGAGCTGTCACAAAAGTTTTAAAAAAAATGAGAAAAGCGAAGCCTAAAAAGCGAATTCTACTTCCAGATCCTAAATTTGGAGACGTGATGGTAACTCGTTTCGTTAACAGTATTATGCTGGACGGTAAGAAGAGTATTGCTTACGAAATTTTCTACAAATCATTAGAAATCGTAGGTGAGAAGATGAAGGACTCAGATAAGGCTCCTTTAGAAATTTGGAAAAAAGCAGTAGAAAACATCACTCCACAAGTAGAGGTTAAATCTCGTCGTGTTGGTGGTGCAAACTTCCAAGTTCCTGTTGAGGTTAGACCAGAGCGTAAAGTGTCAATCAGTATGAAGAACATGGTTCTTTATTCAAGAAAAAGAGCTGGTCGCTCAATGGCAGAAAAACTATCTGCTGAAATAATTGCGGCATATAACGAAGAGGGTGGTGCATTCAAACGTAAAGAAGAAATGCACAGAATGGCTGATGCAAACAAAGCATTTGCACACTTCAGATTTTAATAATCCATAATATTATAATATTTATCAAAATGGCAAGAGATCTTAGATATACAAGAAATATTGGTATTATGGCGCACATCGATGCGGGTAAGACTACAACTTCAGAGCGTATCCTTTTCTATACAGGTAAAACTCACAAGATTGGTGAAGTTCACGAAGGTGGTGCTACTATGGACTGGATGGTTCAAGAGCAAGAACGTGGTATTACAATTACATCTGCAGCGACTACAGCATTCTGGAACTATCTAGACAAAACATACCAAATTAATATTATCGATACTCCTGGACACGTTGACTTTACTGTAGAGGTAGAGCGTTCTTTACGTGTTCTTGACGGTGCTGTTGCAACTTTTTGTGCAGTAGGTGGTGTAGAGCCTCAAAGTGAGACTGTATGGCGTCAAGCTGACAAATACAACGTACCTCGTATTGGTTATGTAAACAAAATGGACCGTACTGGTGCTGATTTCTTAGCAGTAGTAGCTCAGGTTAAAGAGCGTTTAGGTGCAAATGCAATTCCTATCACTCTACCTATCGGTGCAGAAGACAAATTCGAAGGTCTTGTAGACCTTATTCACAATCGTGCGTTAATCTATTTTGATGACAAAAACGTACGTGATAACTACAAAATTGAAGAGATTCCTGCTCACATGGCTGCTGAAGCTGCTGAGTGGAGAAACACTCTTATCGAAGAGATTGCTGCTTCTGATGATGCTTTAATGGAGAAATTCTTTGAAGATCCAGATTCAATCACATCTGACGAAATTATGGCTGCTTTACGTGTTGCAACTTGTAACATGAGCGTTATTCCGATGACTTGTGGCTCTTCATTCAAAAACAAAGGTGTTCAGTTATTACTTGACTCTGTTATCGCTTACCTTCCATCTCCAATGGACGTTGAAAATACAATAGGTATCGATCCTGAATCTGGTGAAGAAACTATACGTAAAGCATCTGAAGCTGAGCCATTCTGTGGTTTAGCATTCAAAATTGCTACTGACCCATTCGTAGGTCGTTTAGCATTCGTTCGTGTTTACTCTGGTAAACTTGACGCTGGTTCTTACGTATTCAACACTCGTTCTGGTAAAAAAGAGCGTATCAGCCGTATCTACCAAATGCACGCAAACAAACAAAATCCAATGGAAACAATTGGTGCAGGTGACATTTGCGCAGCAGTAGGTTTTAAAGATGTACGTACTGGTGATACTCTTTGTGACGAAAAAGCTCGTATCGTTCTTGAGTCTATGACTTTCCCTGAGCCAGTTATCGGTCTTGCTATTGAGCCTAAAACTCAAAAAGACCTTGATAAATTAGGTATAGGTCTAGGT